>JBMNTM010000244.1:0-2513 GCA_050945735.1 Desulfosporosinus sp. | reverse complement strand
GGTTCAACATAGAGAAAGTTCCCGCCGATTGGAAGTGCTAAGAGATTTCCACGGATCACGCTTGAGCCTTTTTGATTCCACAAGGCAAGTTGTTGCGCTATTTCCGGATTCTGATCAATTCTTGATTCAATTTGATAGGGACCGTCAATTTCGATGTTTTTAGGCAGTTTATAAAGCAATAACTCACCATAGTGTTCCCCATCCATCCGCGCAGCCATCCAGGAAATCATATTATTACGAGCATTGGTTGCACTGGATGCGGGCGTAAAGGGTAACATGAGCACAAACTCAGGTATGTCCTCACCGGGAATTTTCATGATCGTGTAATAAGGTACTACATTTTGGGCCTGCTCTTCAAATAATTCCTTAGCGATATCCCAGGAATCTTCCTTATTATAGAAAACTGAGGGGTTAGTCATATGATAATTTTTCAGTATATTACTTTGAACGTTAAAAAGTGTTTCCGGATAGCGCAGGTGGCTCTTTAAGTTTGGCGACATGCTCGCGATGTCTTTGAATACTCCCGGGAATATTTTCATATAGGTTTGTAATATCGGATCCTGGGGATCAATAGCATAAAAATCAACTGTTCCGTCGTAAGCATCAATAACCACTTTTACAGAGTTTCTGATATAATTAAATCCTTGATTTGGAAACGTACTGGAATAGGGAAGCGCATCTGATGTAGTGTAAGAATCAATAATCCACTTAAGATGGCCATCATCGATAACTATATAAGGATCTGCATCATAGGATAAAAACGGTGCCAACTTTTGAACCCGTTCTCTGATATTGCGGTATACCAGCAATTTACTCTCAGGGGTCACCTGGGAAGCCAGATAAAAACGCGGGGTTGCGTGGCGCAGCGAGAGCATCAGCTTATTAAAAGGTGTAAAAGTGATCCCGGTTTTACCTTGATATGAATTTTCTGCATTTGCACTCCCTTGCGGATAATCAAATTCTTTAACTGAAGTATTGGCAACTACCCAGTCATTGGTCAGTTCGCCGTAATAAATTCGTGGTTCAGTCATTTGTAATTCCGGAAACTCACTGACAGGCGGGATATCTTTAATAGCAAAGGAAGGAAGCCCTTCAGGAGTAACGGCATTAGCAAATGAAGCGGACACTCCGAAACCATGCGTATATTTAAAACGCATATTCACAAATCTCTTAGCTGATTCGTCTAAATCAGGAGTTGATAGTTCGCGTGCTGCAATCATTACCTGTCGATATTCCCCGTTGACTGTATACCGATCAACGTCGATGTCGTTAAATTTGTAATAGTGACGTATACCCTGTTTCTGGTTATAGGTTTGTAACATAGGCCTGACATCGTTAAGTCGAATATTATTCAAAGTTGCCTGATCTGTCTTCAAGGCACTGATTGTGATCGGTGCGGTTCCTGCATAGTCTATTTCCGTAATTTTATCTAAGCCATAACCAAAGCGCGTTAATTCGATCTCATGTTGAATATAGGGTTGTTCTTTGGCCAGCTCATTAGGTAAGACAATAAACGATTGAATGAGTGTGGGTATAATGCCATAGATTAAAAATCCAACTACAAAGATACTTGTTACCGGAATCGTTAATAACCGGGAATCATTAAAAGCCAGTGTAATAAAGGCTAAAATAGATCCTAAAATACTAATAACAATAAGTATTTTCAGGGCCGGTAGTGTAGCAGTTAAGTCTGTATATCCTGCACCAACGAGGTGTCCATGTACAGAATAAAGTAATTTGTAAATATCAAGTATAAAGCCAAATGCCTTTAAAGCAAAGAGAACTCCTATGAGAAAGGCTAAGTGCTTCCGTGCGGAACCCAATGAAACAGCGCCTCTTCGCCATATTTTTTTTGAATGGAATTGGATAACTCCAGTAATGATATAAAAAATTATTGTAAATAAGGTAAGTAAGAATAAGGGAGCGAAAAATGCATTGAATAGCGTACTCAAAAATGGTAATTGAAAAAAGTAAAAAGCTAAATCCTTGCCGAAAATCGGATCTTGTTGTCCGAAAGGAGTAGCATGGAGAAATGCCAATACATCCAACCAGCCCGTGAAACCAGCAAGAAAGCTGGCTCCAAAACTGATAATAGCAGATAACACAAGCAGCCAAATAGTCACTTTCCGCTGACTAAGACTAAATATGGGCTTATTCATATCGTGAACTAAACGCATACGCATACGCAAACGTTCATTGACAAAGGTTACAATAGCGTGGCGAATGGAAAGCAAGGTTCCGGCAATAAAAATAAAAAGAATCGTGCCATTTACCGCTTGGAAGAACAATTTGCTTAAAATTGGAGTCCAAAACAATTGTGTATAACCAAGATCCTTATACCACAACCAATCTTCAAATAAGCCACTTGACGCGATCAGTAAGGCCCCTAATATGAATAAACCAATTATTACTTTATATAAACGTGACAATGGTTATTCCTCCTTTAAATATTTGAATAATTCTATTAATAATTAGGGGATGCTGAACAACCCCTTGAGATTTAGTTCATAACA
>JBMNTM010000243.1:0-2525 GCA_050945735.1 Desulfosporosinus sp. | reverse complement strand
AAATTAGCGATCTTCAGTTGAAAAAGAACTTTTTGAGCTATCTGCTCAAGACAATTTTTACTATTGAAAACCCCCATAGGGGTTAAACAACCTGTTTTTGCAGTGGAATCAAACTTCGGGTCTTCACATTACGAAATCCTTTACCAATACTCTCTTAGTGACATCTTTATGAAAGTGGAGAGTGCTTGAAATTAAAAAGACTAGATAACAAAGTATTTGATTAAGTTGTAACACTTTAAAAGACTTGTACATAACTTATATTACAAATAATTACCAATTAAATTCTAAAAACTTCTTATCTTATGTCACCACATTTGTGGTAGATAAAAAAAAGGAGATAAAACCATATGTTATTTCAATCATCATTTGGATGTTCTGATAACACAATTGTAGGTTTATTTAAATCTCATCCAATTGGTCGACGTTTAGGAATAGGCACCGATTCTAGTTTTTGGATCGGAAAATTTGGAGGATTACGAGATGGAGTTGCAATTTTAACAGATGCTCAACTATTTGCAAACATGGGCAAACCGATTGATGGAAAACGACCACTTGTCAGAATCCCAATCGGACAAATTACCTTTGTGTCCCAAATCGAAAAAGATGATAGAAAAGACAATAGAAAAGATGATAATAAAGACGATAAAAAAGACTAAATCTTTAACAAATTTTATAAAAAAATAAAGTATTTATAATCTAGCCTAGGCGTGTTATGCCTGGGCTTTTTTATTGCTCAAGAACTTATATGATTTATAGCAATACCTAATACTATTGTACTTTATCATGACCCACCCGCTTCATATTAATTTCTTATGGCCTAATTTAATTTAATTCGCGATAAATATGGAAAAGCAGCCAAGGGCTTATGTTTTTGGCTGCTTTTACAAGCTTATTTTCCCTCGGCCTCTTGGTTTAAGAAGAATAGTTAGTAAAACAACCATTCTACCCAAAAATAAAGGCTTAGTAAGGAAATAATTAAACCTATGGGAATTACTCTTATGGTTACTTTCATAATATCTGCCCATCTAATCTTAATCCCGTTTTTTCTAAGAAGGAATATCCAAATCAGGGTCGCCAGAGTTCCCATTGGTGTAATCAATGAACCAATATCTGCACCGATAATATTTGCTAAATACGCAATATGCAAGGTGGGTAAATCCAGGTTCATTGCTGAAAGAGTAAACGTACCGATCATAACCGCTGGTAGATTATTAAATAAATTTGACATTAACGTCAGCAAGCCTCCACTAATCAAACAGGCACTTAAATAGTTAGCTGAGATAGGTCCTCGGAGAATTTCAATAATATATCCGGTTAATCCAATATTATGCATTCCGTAAATGACAATATAGATACTGAAAGCAAATAAAATAATATGCCATGGCGTTTTCTTTACTATATCGTAGGGTCCAACTCTTTTCCGGTACCATCTATACCCAATGAGCATCAAGGCACCAATAATGCCAATCAATTCGATCGGGATGTTAAAACTTGCTCCAACAAACAAACCTACTCTAATCAAAGCGACGATGGCGATACTAACCTTGAACATGGACCTATCAATGATTGGCGAATTAGTTGTAGTGCCTGCTAATAGTTCTGAAGGATATTGATGTGGAGGTCTGGGACCATGATGGGGATGCCCTTTAGGGTGAACGGGAGGGTGAACGGAAGGGTGAACAGGACGGTGAACGTAATCCGCGAATAAATAAAGTGTGTCATTGGATGCCGAAATAACCCTGATTTTTTTGGGAATATCCCTCTTAAAATAATAATATAGCATCAAGGAAATCGTGGTGATTCCAATCATTGAGGGAACAAACATCATGGATACATACAAGTTCAAATTCAAACCGACAATTTCCAAAGCAATTAAGTTTGCAAGGTTACTTACTGCAATTGGCGCACTCGAAGCGGTAGCCACTAATGCCCCGGAAAGAAGATAAGGAAATTGTTGATGAGGCTTCAATTTCAACATAGTTACAATATTAATAATAATTGGAGTAGTGATAAGGATGCTTCCGTCATTGTTAAAAAACATTGTCATCAGAAAGCAGAGCAGAATAGTATACCAGTAAAGAATTATACCGGAACCATTAGCCCGGTTCACCAAGTTGAAGGCAGCCCATCGAAAAAAACCAATGCTATCAAGGACAATAGACATTATAATCGTCGAAATAATTGTAATGGAAGCCCCGCTTACAATCCCAAATATTTCAAATACGTCACTCAAAGGTACGATTCCTGCTATAAAAATAAATATTGCACCAATAGTGGGCGGGATAGCTTCATTTAAACCATGTGGCCTCCAAAGAAGAAATAAAACCATAAGGGAAAAAAAGGTTAAGGTATAAAGTGTTTCGAAATCAAACATACAGCCACTCCCTCGCTGTTTCGAGAAGAATCCCTTGGAAAGGCAATTTTATCAACTATGATGAAATTATCATGAACCGGAGGTTTTAATAGCCCGTATAAGATACAACTAATAACGATTAACAAAAGGCTCATAAACATTTTCTATCCCT
>JBMNTM010000242.1:0-2543 GCA_050945735.1 Desulfosporosinus sp. | reverse complement strand
TACAGGATTTGCTCATCGGTAAATCCAGAGATAATGAAGCATTGATTTGTCAACTACAGAACTGGATCGGCGAATTGCCCAGTTATATCAAGGCTTTATTCGCACAACCGAGGTGCGAAAGTTGAGTCAATTACTGTAAATCAATTGCTTGTCTTCTAGAAACTAAAAAATTTCTCGGCTCAAAAGTAATGGATTAGCAAGGTAGAGTAATGGATATTGAAAGGTAGGATAAATGATGGCAGTAAGGCTTAGTAAAGGACAAAAAATTGACCTAACGAAAAACAACCCGAACTTGAGAGAATTAATCGTTGGTTTAGGTTGGACGCCTAATCAGGCGGCCAGTAGTTACAGTTTTGATTTGGATGCTTCTGCTTTCTTAATTGGATCGGATGGTAAAGTGAGAGATGAAAATGATTTTGTTTTCTATAATAATCCTTCCGGTGGACAAGGTTCGGTGAGACATAGTGGGGATAACAAAAAAGGTTCCGGTGAGGGTGATGATGAGCAAATTCACGTAAATCTGTCTGCGGTGCCTGCTCATATCCAGAGAATTGCTTTTACGATTACTATTAATGATGCCCAGATGAAACGGCAAAGTTTTGGCAATATAGAAAAATCTCACGTCAGAATTATTGACGCTAGTACAAATGAATTACTTCTTAATTATGAACTCGGTAGAGATTTTTCTATTGAAACAGCAATTGTAGTGGCTGAAATATATCGGCATGCAGGAGAGTGGAAATTCAATGCGATTGGCAGTGGCTTTCAAGGCGGTCTTGCTGCCCTTTGTCATAACTTTGGGCTGGAGGTAGAAGAAGACCAGAACACGGCAGGTACTGGCGGTTCCGGAAATACCGGCCATGGAAACATTGGGTCAGTTGGATATAGCGGCTCAGGGCCTTTAGGTTCTACGGTATCCTATGGACAAAGTAGTTCTCAGCCATATGGGCAAAATACTTCTCAGTCCTATGGTCAAAACAGTGCGCCTTCCTTTGCCGGTACCTATTCCCAGTCTTATACACAAAACTATAACCCGAGTTATAGTCCTCCGCCTGAACACGGGGGTATGTCCTGCCCGCGTTGCCATTCCACTCAAGTGACCGCCGGTAAGAAAGGATTTGGCATTGGTAAGGCTCTTGTGGGAGGTATCGTATTAGGTCCAGTGGGACTCTTGGCAGGTTTTATTGGTAGTAAAAATATAGAGTTTGCCTGCTTAAGCTGTAGGGAACGGTGGAGTGCTGCCGGTAACTTTAATACTACCCAGTGGCTCCAGAAGCAAACAGAGAGTGCTCGCACTATTGTAAACAAATATATGGGGAAAGATCTCACGGAAGCTTTGGTAGCAGGTAGTGCCTTGGTAGCTATGGCAGACGGCGTTATTGATCCTGCGGAAAGAGAGAAGCTAATTAATTATTTTCGTACCAGTCAGGAGATGCGCGGGATAAACATCAATGAAGTGGATTCCCACTTTAATTACTATATTCAGCGCATTCAAAGCGATCCTATGATGGGCAAAGCCGAAGCTTTGCGGGCTATAGGTAAGTTAGCCGGCAAACCTGATGCTGCACGTTTGGTAGTACGTTTATGCTGTGCTATTGGTTTTGCGGACGGAGAATTTTCTCCGGTGGAAAAGCAAATTGTCGAGGAGATTTCCCGCGAAGTAAACTTGGATCCGAGAGAATTTATTTTTTAAATTATTTTGACAATTTCAAGTGAAACTTGCGAAGGTAATTGGGGTTGCGGTGAGATACATTTAAACTACTAAACTATAAAGGAGGAGAATTATGGATATTTCAGCAGTAAGAGACATGTTTAAAGGCACTTTGATGGAGTCTTTAGGCATGGAGGCTATAGAACTGAGTCCGGAAAAGGTTATAGTTACCATGCCTGTTAATAAATTTACCAAACAGCCGGCGGGGATTCTGCACGGTGGGGCTTCGGTAGCTTTGGCTGAAACTGTAGCGAGTTTAGGGACATATAACTTAATAGATACAAAAACTCATCAGATAGTTGGGATGGAGATTAATGCCAATCATATTCGTGCTAAAAGTGATGGAATCGTAACTGCAGTTGGTACTCCACTTCATAAAGGACGAAGAACAATGGTGTGGGATGTTAAAATTTTCGATGAAGATAACATATTAATTTGTGCTTCCAGAAGCACAATAGCCATTATTGATAAAAAACTTAAGAATTTGGTTTAAAGATTAGATTCATATGCCCTTGCTTTATCTTAAACTCGCGGCTTTCGCGGGTTTTTATTTGTTTAAACCTCTTGAATACTGCTATAATCTAATTGAACCGTAACTGTTAAGGCGAATATGGGTGGATGAATATATAAAACACCCATAGTAGGCAATGGTAAACAATCGACTGTCGGCTTTGTACTAGAGGTATGGGCTTCTTGGATAGATTAGGGTTTAGGTATAATGACTTGCTTTGGCTTGAAAAGGGTGATTATTATGGAGGAAAGCAAGGATATGCGACCGGTCTTGAAGCACTCCGAAAATATTTTTAAGGATATCTTGTCTCCTTTGATTGAT
>JBMNTM010000241.1:0-2556 GCA_050945735.1 Desulfosporosinus sp. | reverse complement strand
GTTACCCATCGTCATCCAGAATTACACAAAGATGTAATAATCAAGAGATATGCTGTTCGTGAATAAAATGAAATACTGTGAAAACAAGAGATATTTGAAGAAAAAAATAGTTTATTAAGGGAGGAAATCTTTCAAAAAATCTTCAGAGAGGATATTACGTAAACAATGATTAAAGGCAGTAAGAAGCGGATGTCACTCAACCGTTTATTACTGCCTAATTGTATCATTTAAAGAGGTTATTATTCTTCAATGTGGATGGCTTCTGTTGGGCAGCTTTCGGCTGCTTCCCTCGCTGACTCTTCAAGCTCAGGTGGAACTGGGTTATTATAGGCTACCGCTAAATCATCATCTTCCAACTCGAAAACTTCTGGACAGATATCTGGGCAGGCTCCACAACCGATGCACGTGTCTTTGTCTACTTTAGCAAACATTATGTACCTCCTTGTAAAGATTTTAACATTATTATACCCTAATTATACCCTAGTCCACACTGTCTATATACAATCAGTTAGCATGGAGAGAATTCTGTCCCTAATTAATTTTAATAATTTCATAACAGGATATCCTTTCTTATGATGGAAGATACTAGAAAATCTCGCGGCAAGAAAATACCAATAATATCCAATAAACCTTTTCTTATCAGCTTTTTTTATGAATACAAACTTCTTACTATGCCTTATTACTTACGATTTCGACATTGCACCTAAAGTATAATAAGAGTAACCGGAAAGATGCGAACACTTTAAGCATTGAGATAAAACCGGAATATAGTAAAAGTAGGATGATAGCAGGATGGATAAGAAAATTAAAATAATTATTGCTGATGATAATCGTAATTTTTGTCAAATGCTACAAAACTATCTTCAAGCTCAAGAAGATTTAAGTATTGTAGGAGTTGCAAATAATGGTTTAGATGCCGTAGAGCTTATTCAAACTCAGAAACCGGATTTGATCATTCTTGACTTAGTAATGCCAAATTTGGATGGTTTAGGGGTGTTAGAAAAGATTTGTAACCAGACAACCATGACCCGTCCCAAAATTATCATGCTAACTGCTTTCGGACAGGAGTCGCTCACACATCAAGCTATGACGCTTGGTGTGGATTACTTTATTCTAAAACCATTTGATTTGGATATTCTCAGTAAACGGATCCGTTCATTAACACAAGATATTCACTCACCGGCTCCGACTCAGTTTTCGTCCGAATCACCAGTCGTGACAACGGTTGGAAGCGGACCCAATCTATGTGCCGAAGTAACAACTATGATGCATCAAATTGGGATCCCTGCCCATGTTAAAGGGTATCAATATATTAGAGATGCAATTTTGATGGTAGTGGAGGATGTTTCCTTATTAGGAGCGGTAACCAAGGAGCTTTATCCAGGAATTGCTAAAAAGTTTGATACAGCACCCAGTAGGGTTGAACGAGGAATACGTCACGCAATCGAGCTTGCATGGGAACGTGGACATTCAGATACGCTTAAACGAATTTTTGGATATTCTATGAATATAGAGCGTCAAAAACCGACAAACTCAGAATTCATAGCACTTCTTGCTGATAAATTAAGAGTAATGACTAATGTGAGCTAATAAGATTTGTCATTCATAGATAATGAGTGTTACAATTGTTTATAGAATATCAAGTAAGGCTAAAGGGAACCAAGATATTTTTATTACGTAAAATATCGATCGTTTGAGATGAGGAAGATATTTGATGAAAGGAAAACTCATAATTATCGAGGCGGGAGATGGTAGCGGCAAGGCTATACAAACAGAAAAACTATTTCAAAGATTAAAGTTAGAGAAGTATAATGTTAAAAAAATTGAGTTTCCGAATTATGAAAGCGAATCATCTGCTTTAGTAAAAATGTATCTAAATGGGGAATTTGGAAGAGATCCTGATACTATAAGTCCGTATATCGCATCAACGTTTTATGCGGTAGATCGCTACGCTTCTTTCAAAAAGGAGTGGGAAGCGTTTTATCAAGCAGGAGGCATTGTTCTCGCGGATCGCTATACTACGTCTAATATGGTACATCAGGCTGCTAAAATTGATGGAGAATCAGAACGGAACAATTTTATTAATTGGTTATATGATTTTGAATATAATATTTTTGGGCTGCCAGTTCCGGATTATGTAATCTTCCTTGACATGCCTCCTGAATTTAGCTTTGAACTTCTCGCAAAGAGGGCAAGTAAGACATTGGACGTACGACTAGATATTCATGAGGCGGATAAAGAATATCTGATTAAATCGTATAACAACGCAAATCGAATTGCGATTAAATACAACTGGCATAAAGTTTTGTGTTTAAGTAATAATTCCCTGAAGACAATCGAGGAAATCCATGAAGAAGTGTATAAGCTTGTTAAAGAAAAGTTATCAGAGATTGGTACTTAAGTTAATTGCTGGTCACTATGTCTCTGTCACTATGTAGGGGATGCTGAACAACCCCTTGAGATTTAGTTCATAACAGGTCTGGCTTGTTTAAACGAGCCTTGTAGCTTTCCTAAAAAGAAAACGTAAAAAGGGTAAAAAAGAACTCTGAGCCGATG
>JBMNTM010000240.1:0-2633 GCA_050945735.1 Desulfosporosinus sp. | reverse complement strand
AAAAATTATCTTTTTGGCAGCCTGTTAGTGACCACATTTTGACCTTGTTAAGATTAAAGAATGTTGATTTATCAAGGTTTTTTAGGAATTGTTAGTCTGGTTTTTGCTTAAGGCGGTCAAGTCAGGTTTTAAAATCCTACTACCAAATGGAAAACAGGGAGTAATGCCTCCCTGGTTTTCCCAAACTACTTCAGGCCCTATTTTAGTAGGCCAGTTACTCTATTCACAAACTTAATTAAATTCAAGCTGCTCTTTTTTTCTATATGCTATACCATTAAACCTGGCTATAACTTCCCCATTTTCATCAAATATATCAACAGTATAACCGGTAATTTTCTTACTTGGTGGGATCTCTTTTGCCTCGGCAATGAGTATTCTTCCCTTAGGCGACTTAAAATACGATATATTGGCATTAATTGCCAATGAAGCTTGCCCATGCGAATTAACGGCAGCCGCAAAAGCTAAATCTGCTAAAGTAAACAAGACTCCACCGTGAACAGTATTTAAAGCATTTAAATGCTTATCTGTAATCTCCATGTTTGCTTTTGCATAACCGGGTCTCACTTCAATGAGCTTAATACCTGCTAAAGCAGCAAACCGATCATTCTCAAAAAAACGTTTAATAGCACTACTCATAAATTCCACCATCCATCTCCTTAGTCTCCATAAGATTATCTTTTCGGTCGGTAATCATGTTTTTTAATTTAAGTTTTAGGTCTTACCCACGTCCCGCCAATTTCCTGAATAGCAATTTTTTCTATTTGACCAGCAGCCGCTGATCTAAATCTTGTAATAGGTTCATCCATGGGTTCCTGCGATAACTTAAAAGTGCCCCAATGCATCGGTACTATCCATTTTGCCCTAATTTCTTCAGCCATTTGCCATGCTTGTTCAGGAGTGGCATGTTTGGTCTCAAAGGCTTTCGGAGAATATGCTGCTATACCCATTATTGCAAGATCTATATTTATATCCCGTAGTTGTTCACTAATTTTAGAAGTATAGCCTGTATCCGCTCCAAAAAATATATGGACTCCATTTTTTGATAATAATAAACTATTCGCATTCATTCCTTTTTGCCAGGGTAAACGAGCACCCCAATGTTGCCCTTCTATTGCTCTAATAGTGATTCCTGAAATGTCTATACTATCCCGCCAGTGCAGTTCATTTACCGATCCAAAATTTGTCCCTTCGAGTAAATAAGCAGTATTTTTTGCAGTAATAAGATGAGTATTTGGGGATTCAACTTTCTTTATAGTCGGCAAATCAAAATGATCAGTATGAGCATGTGAAAGTAAAAGTAAGTCTACAGGTCCAAGGTCTTCTGCGCTCAGTGCCGGCTCTACATAGCGCTTTGGGCCTATGGTATAATTCCCCACTGGGGTTAAGCCAATTCTAGTTTCTAAAGCTGGATCGATAAGGATTTTGGTACCATAGAAATTGATTAAAAAAGAAGCATGACCTAACCATGCGACCGTTATATCATTATCTGACCACTTAGTTGGATCTGGACAATGGTTTACTTTAGATATTGATTCAGTAGATAATGATTCAGTGTCTTCTTCATATCCGTTACTGATTATATTCCTAACAGGCAAAGTTTTAATTACTCCTGCTAAAAGAAGAGTTGCTAACGCGCCCATGCCTAAAAACCGCCTTCTGTTTAACTTCATTTTGTATAGTTTTTTCTTTGCTAACTGTTGATAGCTTTGACATGTTCCCCTATAGTATCCCCCCTAGTTCTCATTCTATAAAGCAATCTCCAAAAATTCAAAGGATGACGGGCAAAACAGCAATGCCAGGCCTCATTTTAGTCTCTAATCCTATCTGCGTGTTCATGGTCTTAATTTAGCAGAAAAACTACATTCTTGCACCTCAAAAGTGCTCATTATCCATAGCAAATTATCCGGCTCGCTCTGTTATCACAGGTACTTTACCCTCTCACGTATTATGTTTTCCTTTTTATGTAAAATTAAGACCCTGAAACTTCCCGTATATAAATAAGCGCAAAAGAACAATCTATAATCATAAGGGTACGTGATGGTTGAGCCAAGATCCATATATGCTCTAGTAGTGGGTGTATATGGGTCGGCCAAAGATCATATGCAGGTGGTCAAACGCTTGTATATGGTCGGAGGGAAGATATTTTAGGGTGGGGAAAAGCTTTAATTCAGTCCCTGGATTGTTTTAAGGTTCCAACTTATTCTAAAGGGTCAAGCTAAGATTTTGCAGGGTGTTGGAATTTTCATACTCAATCATATGTCGGTAGGATATATGCATGGGTAAGAAGTCGGTCGTATACAGCCGAGAGGTTGTCTATGGCTGGGTAGATATCCTGCAAGGTCGAACGAATCATTAGTATAGGTGGTGACCTGCTTGATTATGGTCGGAAGATCATAGTCAGGTAATAAGCGATCTATACTGGTGTTAGGTAGATCATTACGTGCTCTTATTTATATTTCCCTAAAAGTTGCTTGAGAGAGCGGCTTTTTTTATTTTATAAGTCCGGTTTGGTTGTTATTTGAATTATTTAGGGCTTGCTGAATAGCTAAAAATCGCGAAATTACAAGGGTTATAGGGTCTATATGTCGAATTCTAATGCAAGGAAATATTGAAAAATTGGCTAAAAACCTTGC
>JBMNTM010000239.1:0-2693 GCA_050945735.1 Desulfosporosinus sp. | reverse complement strand
ATTGCTTGTTGCAATTTTTGCAGTCCAAAATGCTGCACCTGTTGCGATAAAATTATTTTGGATAACGACTGAGGTTCCTTTAGTTCTTGTCATTTTAGGCTCGGTATTGGCGGGAGCGATTATCGTCTTTTCGCTGGTTGTATGGCGTAAGTTCCGCCTGAAAAGAAAAATCATTGCCTCACCTATGGAAAAACTCGCAGCGAAATCAACAGAAGAAGAAAAAAAGAAGTAGAGGAGAGATTAAGACTATGTCCCCAAAGAATAAAAGAAAGCAATTTTTAATGGGGATTATTCTTGTTCTCTTAGTCGGGGGTATAGGGTTATTCTCTTGGTGGAGTTGGGCGACAGAACCTTACTCTGCCACAGGTAACAGTGTAACAATTAATATTAAGCCAGGGACAACGGTAACTCAATTAGCAGAGCAATTGTATGAGCATAATCTAATCCGCAGTGTATGGGCGTTTAGATTATTAGTTAGTGCCCAAGATGACTTTAAAATATATGCGGGAGATTACTTATTAAGCCCGGCAATGCCCCCTGACGAAATCATTAATCACTTACTACATAGCCCTCTGCCTTTAGTTACTAATCTTGTGACCATTCCGGAAGGGTATACCACGGAACAAATTATTGATCTCCTTGTGCAAAAAGCTATCGGAAGCAAAGAGGAATTTATTAAAGTTGTTACGGAAGATGAATTTGCCTATCCTTTTTTGAAGGACGCACCCAAAGGGATTCACCGCTTGGAAGGCTATTTGTTTCCTAATACCTACGATATTGATAAGAAAACAAGCCCACACGCAGTGGTTGATATGTTGCTTCGACAGTTTATGATTGAGATTACACCTGAGGTGCAGAAGCAACTCGAGACCCTGAAACTCACCGTTCCTCAATGGGTAACCATAGCTTCTCTAATCGAAAAAGAAGCTGTTAAAGAATCAGATCGTCCTTTAATTGCTTCAGTAATTATGAATCGCTTAAAAATAAACCAGCCACTTCAAATTGATGCAACGATTCAATTTTTACTGGACGCACCAAAGCCAAAATTATATAACAAAGATCTCCGGATTCCTTCCCCGTATAATACTTATCTAAACTTAGGATTACCGCCAGGGCCAATTGCCAATCCTGGACACGCCTCCCTGCAAGCAGCATTGTATCCAGCCCAAACGGATTACTTCTACTATGTAGCCAAAGCTGACGGTTATCATGTGTTTTCAAAAACCTATGATGAGCATTTGAAGAATGTAGCATTATATCAGTAGGAGAAAATAATCCCGTCTTTATTAAACGTTAATGAAATAAATGATAACGTTAGCAGAATTTTATTTAACGATAGAGCATTTGGCTAACCAGGGGTCCGCTTAAAAAATGAGCAGACCCCTGGTGCTTTTATGGTGGGAAAAAGCTTTAATTTACATCCATGGACAAAAAAGAACACCATTAATTGACATCCTTTAATACCTCTGATCGAATTTATTGTGGTCTAAAACAAGCTTTTATGAAATTGGCCCATTTTTTATATTTTTGTTATTCTAGCAGGAAATAAAGAAAAGATGCAGAATGAACAATCATGGCAACTTGCATGCAAAATAATGTTCCCGCAGATAAATCGGCGGCGCTTTACGCCTCAATAACAGGCGATTGAACGAGCTTTATATACATTCTTCGTATTTATGCTGCCTTATTTATTTTAATTCTTACATTAACTGTGTTGCTTACGTCTTGCGGATCAGGTAATGTATCTCCAGGAAGCAACATAGAGGTAAATCAAGGAGATATAACCGCAAAGGATAATACAGCGGGGACTGCCGATAGGGGAGTCAGGATTTCTTTTGACAGAAGCAACAGTGACGATGCTACGTATAAGCAGCACATTGAAGCCTTGTGGGAAAAAACTAAGGTTTTGCTCCGAGAGGACATAACTAAGAATTATTCTGATGAAGAGCTTAAAAAGCTTGGTACTGAGATCGATACAGCATGGGTAAACCTTCAAATCCACAGTTCAATAAATCATATGGAGGAAATCGATAAGATAAAAGATCCCAGATATGCAAACATTATAGAGGATATAATGGGAATAGTTGATGAATTGTACGCTAACAGATATACACCTCCAGAGGAGAAACGAAAAGCGATGCTGGAGAATTTAAAGAATGGGCGATTGGAATTTAAAATAAAAGAGTTTGATGAAACCCTTCAAAATGCGAAATAGGCAAAACTAAAATAAGTAAAAAGCTTCAAAGGAAATAATAACACCTATTGCATCCTTGGTTGCAAGAAGTAGATTTTGCAACCAATATTTTTTGGTGGTTAAGTTGATATGAAGAAAAGATAGAAGAGCAGGTCAATGGTGAAATAATTCCCCAGATCGGAGGTAGGTATTAAAAAAGTAAAAATAACTGTCATGAAGATAGCGTGCTATAAAGACTTAATTGAGAAATATGAAAATCCAATCACACATGTTTATACGTGCATTTGTTGGATCAATTCCTTTGGAACTTATTGTCCGGCGAGGAGGTAAGACAAGCCGGTAATGCTCTCCTGGCGTCGGTGGCCAATGATCATGGTCATGGCTTTCCCAGTCTGGTGATTGCCGGAGAGGAACTGAAGGATTGTCTGCAGGCCTGGACAAAGCTGATATTCCAGATTATTGAAAGAAAGGTATGCTTGCTAATTTAATTTAAAGTAAC
>JBMNTM010000238.1:0-2727 GCA_050945735.1 Desulfosporosinus sp. | reverse complement strand
TTATTCCCGCAAAAATGTTTAATCATGCTCGACAAACAAAATAGGGAGCTTTTAGGTTTACAAAATGGCTTATCATCTTGCTATTTAGTTGCATTTTAATTCCAAAACGGGCTTTTCGGATACAAATACTGCGTTTCGTTTTCAAATATTCAATTGTCAGTTACAAAGATTGCTTTTGGGTTTACAAAATGGCTCTTTAATTGCAAATCGAAATGCAACCCTTACGATTCCAACTAAAGCTTCATAATTCAATAAATTTATAGATACCAGGTGGTTGCATCCTGGCCTACAAAAGATTGGTGGTGAACCAATCTTTTTTGTATTTTCATCAGCAGGAAATTTCGCCACTTTTAAGAATACCTATAATTGCTTATCCAAGTTCTGTGGGTAACCTGAAAGGTTATCCATAGAACGGCACTATCCATAACCAATTTCTTACGGAACACTGGCTCAAAGTGACCCGAATTAATCATTTACTAGTGCACGTCTGTTTCAATTATATCCTTAAATACGTTGGCGGCGGAATGGAGAATGACAATGTCTAAATTTTTTACTTACGAAGAAAGACTGAATCTGCAGAAGTACCTGAAAGAAAGTCTTTCCTTTAAAGAAATCGGCCGTAGACTAGGTAAGAACCCAACAACCATTTCCAGAGAAGTTCGCAAATACCTCTTTGAAGCTGCCACGGGTCATCCTGGATTTCCTTACAATTCATGTAGAAGCCGTTTCAATTGCCGAAAGAAAGGGATTTGCGGTAAGGAATGCACAAGGTCATCAGCAGTCTATTGCAAGCTGTGTCCAAAATGTAATGACAACTGTGAGGATTTTATCGAAGAAATCTGTACGGCAAGATCACGCATACCTTATGTCTGCAATGGCTGCGAACAGATTGGTAAATGCTCCTTACTGAAAAGTATATATGATGCGGAGCATGCCCATGTCAAAGCCCATAAAACCATATCGGAATCCAGGAGCGGCCTGTGTGTTTGTGAAGAAGAGATTGCCAGGCTCAATGCCATCATCAGTCCCCTGGTTCGGCAAGGACAATCCGTTCATCAGATTTATGTGACCCATCAGGATAAGCTCATGTGTAGTGAGAAAACCATCTACAACTACATTGACGCCTGTCTTTTGGATGTACGCAACATCGATTTGCCTAGGAAAGTGAAGTTCCGCGAACGCTATAAGAGACCGGAATTCAAAGTAGACAAAGGATGTCGGATCGGGCGAAATTATGAAGACTTCCAGTCTTTCCTGAAAAAGAATCTGGATACGGCTATTGTACAGATGGACTCAGTAATTGGCACCAAAGGCGGCAAATGTCTTTTAACGATCCATTTTGTAGACACCAGTTTGATGCTCGCTTTCTTGCGGGATGCAAATACCTCCCAATCTGTCATTGATATATACAATGACCTTGCCCAAAAGTTGGGACGGTCGATGTTTCAAAGGTTATTCCCTGTCATCCTGACGGATAACGGTAGTGAGTTTTCCAATCCTAAGGCTATTGAGTACGGCCCCCATGGGAAAACAACAATAGGCTACGTACTCAGGTTTATTATTGTGATGCCGGCTGCCCTCACCAGAAAGGCGCGATTGAAGTTAACCATGCTCTGATACGAAGGATACTTCCCAAGGAACAAGCTTTAATAACTTAACGCAAGAAGGTATTACTCTAATGATGAACCACATCAATTCCTACAAAAGAAAAAAGCTAAACAACCGTAGCCCTTACGAAACGTTCAGCTTTTACCACGGAGAAGATGTTTTACAGAAACTTGGATGTTCACCGGTAGCCGCCAGTGAAATTCTGTTAAAACCCATTCTTCTCAAAAAATAAGACTAAAAATGCGCCACCAACAATCCCTGTTCATACAAAAATAAGGGGGGGATTCTCCGATTACAAAAAAATCGAGAGGGAGTCGATTTCCATTTGGTGTGCCCTTTTTTATCATAATACTTTAGGATAAAGGGAAAATCAAACTGCATGTGGGTTACAAAAGTTGCATTTTAATTCCAAAACGGGCTTTTCGGATACAAAAACTGCGTTTCGTTTTCAAATATTCTGTTGTCAGTTACAAAGATTGCTTTTGGGTTTACAAAATGGCTTCCCACCTTGCTATTTAGTCTCTTTATATATGTTTTTTCATTATAGTACATTTTCTTCAAAAACGACATGATAATTATGTGTTTGTGAAGCTTTTATGCAATGTTGACAAAAATAATGATGCTTGTGTATGCCTTCCACGCAGATAGCAAAGCAACTTGAAAAGCGATGCATTGATACGACCGACCGCTTTTTGGCACTGGTTAAAAAGTACACAAAAATTACAGAATTGGATGCAGAGATTATTCGAGAGTTCATTGACAAAATTATAGTATTCAAGGCTGGAAAGGTAGATGGCCGCAGAACCCAGCGGATTCAAATTTTCTATAACTGCATTGGCGCTATCGACTTACCAAGCTAAACGAAAAAGTCGGCATAGCCGAATATCAACGACTATGCCGACTTTTTCAGGAATTATTAATCCCTATCTGACCGCTCCAAAAAAGAGCGCTATTTTTACAAATTAGCCATTAAGCAAAATAATTTGCTTTAACCAATCTCTAGTTGAGCTTATAAATTACTTTCTTCACCTGACTTGACCGCCTTAAGCAAAAACCAGACTAACAATTCCTAAAAAACCTTGATAAATCAACATTCTTTAATCTTAACAAGGTCAAAAT
>JBMNTM010000237.1:0-2755 GCA_050945735.1 Desulfosporosinus sp. | reverse complement strand
ATCTTTTCCCAAGGAATAATCTTGGATAACTTGACCCATCGATTTTCCGGATTTAGCTTCCCTTCAAACGGTAAAACAAAGTCTTCTATTTTCATCTGAGCACTCGGCTTACGGTACACGGTCATCCTCCTAAAGTGCAAGGTTTTTAGCCAATTTTTCAATATTTCCTTGCATTAGAATTCGACATATAGACCCTATAACCCTTGTAATTTCGCGATTTTTAGCTATTCAGCAAGCCCTAAGATAGTTTTCCAAAATCCATAATATTAATTTCTTTGTAAAATGTATTTATTGGCGGGTTAATTCTATTAATTTCATCAAGCATAGCACTTATAGTTGGGGTAAGTTCCATAATATAATTATTTAGTCCCGAACTCGTAAGACTCGTATCATAGATAAATTTACTATTTAAAAAAATATTTAGATTATATTCCTTGCTCGAAAAATATTCATCGAATCTTTCTTGAATTATAGCCGGTCCAAAGATGGCGGCTTCACGGCATATATATAACCGGCATAAGGGAGTCATGGCATCCCTTGGTAAGACACAACCAGTGTCACTTATAAAGGGACACTGGTTTAAACCTGTCTTCATTTCTACCATAGTCCCGTTATATCCTTTAATTATCCGGCCTTTTTTTAAGACATACTTATAAATTTCGGGGTAATGGAGGTATAAAAACACTAAATCGAAAAGACAAAATTCCGGTTCATAAGAACAACAGCCTATTTTTTTACTGTGCGCATTATTTCGGTAACAAACTACACAAAGATTGGTGCAGACACTGGGACGCAAAGGGTCATTAATAATTTTAAATTCCGCTAACATGATTAAATGCCTCTTTTAAATAAATATTATACTCCGTTAACTAAATTAAATAAATTCGTACTCAGGTATTTTTCCCCTCGGTCTGCAAATAGGACAACCACAAAGCCTTCATCCAAATCTTTAATGCATTCCAGGGCGGCAATCATAGCGGCTCCACTGCTCATACCTACAAAGATGCCTTCCTGTAATACAATAGCTCTGGACATCGCAAAAGCAGCCTCAGATTCAATCATTATTGATCGGTCAATCTGTGTAGAATCATAGATTTCCGGAACTATTGCTTCCTGCATATTTTTTAGTCCTTGAATGTAATGGCCGCGAACAGGATGGGCTTCAACTATCTGAATATCGGGATTTTTCTTTTTTAGTCCCATTCCTACTCCCATGAGGGTTCCTGAGGTACCCAGTGCAGAGACGTAATGGGTGACTTTCCCCTGGGTGTCGTCCCAAATTTCATTTGCAGTGGTCAAATAATGGGCAAGTTTATTGTATTCATTGGAAAACTGGTTTGGCATAAAGTATTTGTCAGGATACTGAAGGCAAAGTTCCCGTGCTTTTCTGATAGCACCGTCGGTTCCCTGAGAAGCATCCGTCAGGATGATCTTTGCGCCAAAAGCTTCGATCATTTTACGGCGTTCAATGGAAACTGATTCACTCATGACAATTTTGACTTTATACCCCTTAACAGCGCCAATCATGGCTAGACCAATTCCCGTATTACCTGAGGTAGGCTCGATTATTATTTTACCAGGAGTTAGATTGCCGCTTTCCTCTGCTTGTTCAATCATTTTTAAGGCAATACGGTCTTTGGTGCTTCCAGTCGGGTTAAAACCTTCCAGCTTTGCATACAGCTTGACATGCGGCTTTGGGTTAAGCTTATTGATTTTGACTAGTGGAGTATGTCCAATGGTCTCAAGAATATTGTTGAACATGTGCTTCATTCCTTTCAGTTTAAGGCCTAGGCCATACATAGCCATCAGGCAGCAATGAGAAAAACAGGTTTAAGCTTAATTACCGTATTTTGCCTGGTAGTCGTACACTAGGTCTGAGATACTTGAGATGACAGCGTTGGGCTTGGATAAGAAGGAAGTATACACAGTGAGAATGTAAGGCTTATTAGTGTAGAATATACCTATATCATTGGTGGCCTCACGTAAATTGCCGGTTTTATGAGCTACTATTGAATGCTCAATATTGCGGTCTAATCGATCATGAAAAACTGTATTCTTTAACCACTCGACGATTTGTTGGTAACCAACATTTCCCTCATTTGCACCGTGATATAATATTTTTAAGATGGCCTGGGCTTGGTTTGCGGTTAGGATATTATCTTTTCCGTTGTTTAAGTCACTACCGATCATGGTCCTTAAACGTTCATTTAGCTCACTTCTTTTGCACATATTATTTTGGATCATGATGATAGCAATATTATCTGAATACCTAATAGCATATTCCGCTAGAGTTCTAAATGGAATAGGTTTACTTAAATCGCGATACTGAAGTATCCCCGTGCCGCCTTGGTATTCCCAACTTTTGTAAGTAACAAGTTGTTCTTCGGTTAGTCGGCCTTCTTTGATCAGATCGTATAAAATCATAACGATTGGAACTTTTGCTGTGCTTGCTGCTAGAAATTGCTTATCACCATTCAGTGAAAATGTTGTACCGTGAGTTAAATCGCAAAAGGATATACCGACGTTTTTTAGATTTGTACCCAGTAGTTTAACTAAAGCATCCTTGAGCTTTTCGTATGATTCCGGCTTTGGTTTAATGGTACCTTTTAATAACACATCATTTGGGAAACCGCTTACTTTACCTTTAAGAGAGTAGGTGCCTGGAACCGTAGTATCAAGGGTCGTTTGTTCCCAGGTTACGGGTAAATCGACATAGGTTGAATCATATAACAGTGCCTTTACCGTTGTGGGGAAA
>JBMNTM010000236.1:0-2760 GCA_050945735.1 Desulfosporosinus sp. | reverse complement strand
TTGCTCAGCACAATCTGGTCACGGATAGTTCCTTCAATGAATTTAACGTAATCATCTGTAGAAATGTAATGATTTATTTTAATAAATCATTACAAAATCGAGTGCATCAATTATTTTCTGATAGCCTAAAACCTTTAGGTTTCCTGGTCCTTGGGAAAAAGGAAGATATTAGGTTTTCTTGCCAAGAGTTCAAGTATGAAGAAGTTGATGCTGAGCAAAAAATTTACCGTAAATTTGTTGGGGGGACAGCATCGTATAATGGAAAATGAAGCCAAAATACTGATAGTAGATGATCGGCCTGAAAATTTAGTGGCTTTAGAGGCTATCCTGGAATCTTCCTCTTATAAGTTAGTTACTGTCAATTCCGGCGTGGAAGCTTTAAAGCAAGTCTTGATAGATAACTATACTGTAATATTGCTGGATGTCCAAATGCCGGGGCTAAACGGTTATGAAACTGCAAAATTGATACGTTCCAGGGAAAAATCGCGGCGGATCCCCATTATTTTTATAACTGCAAATCATCAAGCTAGAGAACAGGTACTTGAAGGTTATGCTTTGGGAGCCATTGATTATATCTTTAAACCTATTGATCCGAAGATTCTTAGAGACAAGATTACTGGATATGTAAACTTGTTTCGACATCAAGAACAACTTGAAATCTTGGTGGAACAGCGAACTCAAGAGTTAAAGCGCTCTAATGAAGAATTGCGTAAAGAAATTAAACAACGCAAATTAGCTGACCAGCAGCTTCAGAAAGAGATCATGATAAGAAAGACAAGTGATGCTCATTTTAAGGCAGTATTTAAAGAATCTCGACTCGGTATAGTAATCATAACCAGGGAAGGAACAATTATTAAGGCTAATCCGGAATTTCAAAGGATGTTAGGATATACTGAACAAGAATTAATCGGAATGGCATCATATGAGTATACTTATTCGGACGATCGAGAGAACTTTAATAAACTTATCAACGGTGAAATAGATCAATATGAAATGGAAATGCGGTATATTCGAAAAGATGGTGAACTAATTTGGGGGTATCTGAATACCTTTTATACAAAAGTTCAAGATCAGGAGATTATCATTGCATTTATACAGGATATCACAGAGAAAAAAAATATGGAAAAAGAAATGGCTCGTTTAGACCGGTTAAACATTGTTGGTGAAATGGCAGCTGGTATTAGTCACGAGGTTAGAAACCCTATGACTATTGTCAAAGGTTTTTTACAGTTATTGAAAAGTAAAGATGATTGCCGGAAACATCAAGACTATTTTGATTTAATGATTGATGAACTAGATCGTGCTAATTCTATTGTTACAGAGTTTCTCTCCATAGGTCGAAATAAACCATCACACTTGGAAAAGCAAAACTTAAATTCCATAATTAATGCTCTTTTACCTTTAATACAAGCAGATGCTCTTGGTCAGGATAAAGTCGTGAAAGTAGAGACCCTTGAATTGCCGGATTTGATGTTAGATGGAAAGGAGATCCGACAAGTAATTTTAAACATGTGCCGAAATGGTCTGGAAGCAATGTCGCCGGGTGGTTTACTAACTATAAAAACGTATAGCACAAATGAACACGTGGTGCTTGTCATACAGGACCAAGGGAAAGGTATTGAGCCGGAAGTATTAGAGAAGCTGGGCACTCCTTTTTTGACTACCAAAGCCAATGGAACAGGGTTAGGTCTAAGTATCTGCTATAGTATTGCTGCGCGTCATAATGCTACTATTAATGTAAATACCTGTTCAAAAGGAACAACTTTTTATATTAACTTTAAAATAACTTAGTATGGAAAAGAAAATAATGTTTCGTGATATCCATATAAGAAGGGTTGGAAGCCATGATAGCTATTAATATGCAAGAGCAGGTCCAAAGTAGTTCAGTGATTCGAGCCATGTTTGAGGAAGGAAAAAAGCTGGCTGAAATTTATGGAGAGGATAAGGTATATGATTTTAGTCTTGGGAACCCAAGCGTTGAACCACCTGAAGATATACATAAGGCAATTTTAGAGGTTTTAAAGACGGATAATTTAATGGGTGTTCATGGATATATGAATAACTCAGGTTATGAAGAAGTAAGAACAGCTATCGCAGAGTCTATCAATGAAAAATTCGGTACCGCTTTTACACAAAATAATATCCTTATGACAGTTGGGGCAGCAGGCGGGTTAAACGTAATTTTCAAAACCTTGCTTAACCCCAAGGATGAAGTTATTACTTTCGCGCCCTTTTTTGGTGAATACAGAAGCTATGTGAAAAACTATGCGGGCGAATTGGTGATCATATCCCCAAATACAGTTGATTTCCAGCCTAATCTTGAGGAATTTAGAACTAAAATCACCCCTAGGACTAAAGCAGTCATTATCAATTCTCCAAATAATCCAACAGGTGTAATCTATTCGGAAGCAACTATAATTAAACTTTCTGAAATACTCAGGGAGAAACAAGCGGAATTTGAAACAGATATCTATCTAGTGTCTGATGAACCATACCGGGAACTGGCTTATGATAATGCTGAAGTGCCTTATTTATCAAAATATTATGCTAACACGTTAATAGCGTACTCATTCAGCAAATCCCTTTCTATACCTGGTGAAAGAATTGGCTATTTAGTAATTCCGGATCAGGTTGCTGATTCCCAAGATATTATTACAGCAGCAAACATTGCTAATCGCATTTTAGGTTTTGTAAATGCTCCGTCATTATTCCAACGCGTCGTCGCCAAGTGCTTAAATGTTCAGGTTGATATTAATACTT
>JBMNTM010000235.1:0-2767 GCA_050945735.1 Desulfosporosinus sp. | reverse complement strand
TTTAAAAAAGCCCTGCGGGATATACTCCTCGTTGGGTTAGCGATGTCTTTAGTGATGAGCCCTTGGTGGGTTCGTAATGCTCTGCGCTATCATCAGTTCGTCGCCGTCACAAATTATGGGGCCTATGAATTTTATGCCGGCAATAACCCTTACACAGTCACGGATGATTTCTTTGTGATGGCCGCGAAAACCTATGATCCGGAAGTAAAAGCCCGGGTGGAAAAACTCCCGGTCATGGAACGGGAAGCGGAATACGCCAGGCTTGCTAAAACGTATATCATTGAACATCCGATTAAGTGTATTGAGCGGACTCTTGCCAAAGCCGTTAATTTATTTTGGAAGCCGTTGACAGCAGGGGAACAGGAGTTTTTTAAGTTTTCCGGTTACCAAGTTGATGCCTGGTATCTGATTATTGGGTTTTTTGGCGGAATTATCGGGCTGGTCCAATTCCGCAGATACGGATTTGTGGTTTTGCTGACCTTGTATTATAGTATGGTTGTCAGCTTGATTACCGTAGTGCAACCGGCCCGCTATCGTGTACCGATAATGCCGGCAATTGTGATTTTGGCTTCGCTTGTTGTGGTACAAGGCATTAAAATAGCTTACTCTGCAGGAAAAGCCCTGCCGCCGAGGGCTTAGGAACTTTCTTGATGTAATCGCCGTTAATGTTACCTAAAAGCTCTGCTGCCGAGGGCTTAGGATTTATTTACATTGTTGCCAAGCAGTGATTTGAAAGCAAGGCGAAGGGCAAGTGTATGTAAATAAAGCGGATTTAGAGAGCATGAAAATCAGCGGGTTAGTGTCTGTAAAATATTGAAGGTGTGACTATTAGGTTGAAAATATTAGTGATTATCCCTGCTTATAATGAAGAAAAAAATATTGAATCAGTGATCAAAAAGTTAAAGGTTGTTTCCCCGTGGCTTGATATTCTGGTGATCAATGATGGGTCGACGGATAAAACGCTGTGGGTGGCCAGAAAGGCCGGGGCGGAAGTAATTTCTCTGCCGGTTAATTTGGGCATTGGGGGAGCGGTGCAGACGGGCTTTCTTTATGCATGGCAGAAGCGGTATGATATCGCCCTGCAAGTAGATGGCGATGGCCAACATCGGCCGGAAGAAATTGCCAAACTCATTCAGCCTCTTTTGGACAAAAAAGCCGATGTGACAATCGGTTCCCGGTTTTTAGATAAAACATCTTATCAGATGCCGGCCGCCCGGCGGTTAGGGAGTTTCTTTTTAAAGAAAACCTTGTATTATGTGGTACGCAAAAAATTCACGGATCCAACATCAGGATTTCGTGCTTATAACCGTAAGGCCTTGGGAATTTTATGCCAGCATTATTCAATTGATTATCCGGAACCGGATGCCATCGTCACTTTATTGAAAAACGGTCTTCAGGTGAAAGAGATTTCTGTGGAGATGGACCCGCGGGGAGCCGGAAAATCATCTATTACGCCATTTAAAAGTGGGTATTATATGTTTAAAGTCAGTATGGCGATCATCTTTAATTCCATGATGGGCGCGATGTGGAGGGAATAAGATTGCTGCGGATTCAAATAATTGTGTTTCTAGCGAGTATCTTGGTGTTGTTCTTTGTTTCGGAAAAGGTACGGCGACGACATTTGGCTGTGGAATATTCGCTAATCTGGATTATTAGCGGTCTGGTAATGATGCTCCTGGCTCTCTGGCGGAATAGCTTGGAGTATATTGCTTCGCTTATGGGGATTGAATATGCTCCTTCAGCGATTTTTGTTATTTTTGGCGTCTTTGTCTTGTCGTTATCAATTCATTTTACTTTAATAATCTCTAAGCTCAGTCATCAGAATCGTGTCTTAGTTCAGAAATATGCTCTCTTAGAGCATGAATTTAGCCAGTTAGAGGAGCGTTATCTGTACACGTCTGCGCGCTACACCACTGACAAGCCGGACGGTTCACGAGCGCGCCACAGTTCCGGGCAGAATGCAGGCGAACGCTCCTAGCCAGAATTATTTCCTAAAGGCCAAAGTATTCCTCAATCGAAGTAAACTGAAACTTTTTTAACAGGCGGACTAACTTTTGCGCGCACTGCCTGAGCCCGAAATAGTGGATCAGGCTTTCTTTTGGCTTGAGGGGGAGGCGTGGTTGTCTGGGGTCGATCTCGCGGGGGTGAAGATAGACAATTGCCGGCTGGCCTTCTTTATTGACAGTTTTGATGCCCTGGGCGATCAGCGGGTAAGGCAGGGCGCGGAAATAGAAGCCGCCGGCAAAAGGAATGTTCTTCTTAAAGACGCGCACAGTGGAAGAGGGAACTTCCAGTAATTTGAGGGTCCGGCCTTTGTATAAGGGATGGTAGGGAAAACGGGGAGAAGAGGGCAAGCCGTAGAGATACGTTTTAATCGGAAAGACGCTGGCATCATAGAAAAAGCCCAATTCCTCCAGGATTTCCCAGACCCAGAGCGATTTTGCGGTGATCGACCAGGAAGGTGCCCTGTATCCTTTGACGCTTTTGCCCACGAGATCTTCAACGCGCTTTTTAGCTTGGCTGACGTCCTCTTTAAATACTGCCGGGGTTTGTTGATAAATGAGCTGATGTGCATAGCCGTGAGAAGCAAGCTCGTGTCCTGCTTCGGCAATTTTCCGGATTAACGAGGGGTGTTGTGCCGCGACATGACCGAGGACGAAGAAGGTAGCTTTAGCTTGGTGTTCGGCAAATAGAGCCAAGAGCCGTTCGGTATTTTGGATAATACGTACTTCATACCTCTTATGGGGATCAAATACGTTGTCATGAT
>JBMNTM010000234.1:0-2771 GCA_050945735.1 Desulfosporosinus sp. | reverse complement strand
ATCTAATTCCCCCTCATGGTTTGTAATATTTGCTTCTACTCCTGGTAAAATACGAACCCCATAAAGTTCTTCAGGAAGAATTGAGAGATTTCCAAAATGATAAAGATGCGGTGTGCCTGGCATACTGGGACCATGATCTGTCATACCAAGTAATTTAATTCCCTTGCGCAAGGCTGCCTGCGCATTTTCAGAAATGGTACTATAGGCATGTCCACTTGCAACGGTATGCGTATGTAAATCCACTTTAATATCCATAAGTCACCTCAAAGTCACCTCACTGAGAGTATTATATCCCAAATAATCCGAAAACAAAAATAAGTGCTAGTTATCAGCACTTATTTGCATGTATGCTCATGTATGCTATTGTTTCTTTACAGCAGCGGGGGTTTTTACAGTTGTATCAACAGTAAAGCGAAAACTTGCTTCTGTTGCTTGTTCTACTCCCCCCTCAGGATTAGGTTTAACACTAAAAGTCATTAAATGCTGTCCGGCTGTAGCACTTTTTCCAGCTGCATCGCCTAGCGCATTAATTTGACGAAAAGCGACGCGAGCAGTGGCACCCGGCTCCAGAGAGTCCAGTGTACCAGGTGAGGTTATTTTTTTCGTATCATCACCTACAAGGGTTACTTGCAATTCTACCGGAACGTTAGTCATTTTTTTGGCTGTTGTGTTTTGTACGGTTACAATCAGATCAAATGTTTTTGTTGAAATCACTTGTACTCCTTTTAACGTTACGTTGCCATAAGTGAGATCCTGGACTTGCGATGCCGGTTCCACAGTAACACTTAACATTTTAATTTCCGGAACATCAGTTACTTTGCTTACACTTGCGTTTGAGTTTTGCCAAATGGATAATCCTCCATACCCTAAAAAACAAATCACAACAATACTGACTACCATGGCGAAGTATTTACGATTAATCGCAATAATTTTAGCCAAAGCAAAACACCTCCTGTTTAATTTGAGTTTTATCTCTTAAAAAAATCTATGCATGTTTTCTTAGGACATGCATAGATTCTAAAATTTTTTTTAATTTTGATTTTCTATTTAAATTAAACAATTTATTTTTTTCCTTCTCGTTCATAATAGATCTGATGGCGAATGTCTTTGTTTACGGTTAAACGAAATATTCTCGAAGATTGGATTATCCGGGAAGTTGTACGAACCCCTATATAGTCTTCCATTTCATCAAGTGAGAGATTTGAGGTAATAATCGTAGGCAGTAATTCATTAGTGCGATAATTAATTATTGAATAGATGCGATTCCGTGTCCAGTCCGTATAATTATGTGCCCCTAAATCATCAAGTACCAAAACAGGAATAGTGCGGGCAGTATCTAATAAATCCATTTCATTGATCTCAGACTTAAAAGTTGCCCTTAATTCATCCAGAAGATCAGGAACTACTAAAAAAAGGACTTGCAGTTGTGCTTCTATGAGTTCATTGGCTATTGACGCTGCCAGAAAAGTCTTTCCCGAACCAACCGGACCGGTAAACAGGAGTCCTAGCGTATGGGGGTTAAGCTTACACTCCTCAACAAAGTTTCTAGAAGCGTTTAAGGCTCTTAAAGCCGCTTCAAAATGTGACTGGTTCTCCTTTTCGGAGACGTAATAATCGAACCGGAATCCATCCAGACGACACTTCATCAATTCCCGTGAGATACGGGCATTACGAAACTTATTTTCCAGTTTTTTTCTTTGCATACAGTTACAAGGATAGGCTACATCCCCTTTAAGAATAATCCCCCGATCTTGACAAGCAGTACATACTTCTACTATTTGTCCATTATTTTGTTCTGATGCTAAATCAGCCTGGAAGTTTTGTTTAGTTTCCAAGTTGGAGTTATTTGTTATATTGGCTAAGACATTGCTTTCCAGGATCTCTTTTATACTTTTCATCGTAAGTATAGTCCTCCTTAAAACCCAAGATTTGCCGGACAATAAGATGACTTAGAAATCGTTATACAGGAGCTGTACAGTTCTTGCCTCCGCTTATAGAAGAGGGAGGCTTAGAACTGTAAGCTATCGGGTATTTTATAAATAGAAATCATCATATTTATTCGACGGTGTTTTGGGCATTATTTTTTTGGACTTAGTATGTTTTTTCTCTTGACGTAATTGAAAGTATGCATCTTCCGCCTCAATCTCAGCCCGTGTGCGAAGCCCCTTCTTTTTCCATTCCCGGAGAATAGAATCCAGGTAACGAAAGTTTCGAATTCCAGCACTAACTCCTCTTCTTAAGGCCTCAATAATAAGCTCTTCAGAAAACTGAGAAGAAAGCCAACGTTCAAGAATTTCACACTCTAATTGGGTGAGTAATCGACCTAATTCCTGCTCAAAAATATGGACTAAGTTCTCCATAGCAGGATTTTTTGCCTTTGATATCGCTTGCATCGAAAATTTGTTTTGTTGCAATGTTCTTTCTTGATCTAATTGTTGTGAACGTTCAATTGCCCAACGTTCGGCAAGTTCATCAATTAGTTTTACAAAACTATAGGAATTACTCCATTTTTGGTCAACAGGATTCCAATACCTTTCAATCGTAAGTAGTTTTCTTTCTATTAATCCACTCACGACTTCCTCAATATCTGTAGGAGATGCAGACATGCGACCAGCTAATGTTTCTATTGAAGGATAAGGATTGAACTCAACTTCACATATTATCTGAATCAACACCATCATTTCACGGTCATTTAAACCAATTTTTGTATAATGGGTTAAGAGATATTTCGGAATTGAAACTACACCTGAAAAGAAAAGAGCCTGTGTAAA
>JBMNTM010000233.1:0-2800 GCA_050945735.1 Desulfosporosinus sp. | reverse complement strand
TGAATTATTAGCAATAATACAGCCACCTGCCGCCGTCAGCCATACTTTAGTTGCATTGGGACTTGGCTTGCCTTTGCCTATATGTACATGAATTGGTTCGAAATTTTCATTTGACCAGAAAAAAACTAGATAAGACCCAATGCGAAATAGACTAGGCAATTTTTACCCCCCCGGATGCAGCATATTTATAAAGCAAATGCGCATTACTATGGAGAAATCTCTCGAATTTGTTTATCTCTTTGTCAGTGAACCCTTCACGCCTAATCCAAGTATAGGTCGGTAGGATACACCTAGCAATATCAAATCCTTCTTCCCTTGGGCGCTCAAAATGAACCTCTACACATTGCATTCCATTTTCTTCAATAATATGCGAATGCACTATCTGTGTTTCATCAGATAAAATCATATATGGGTACATCATAGATAACCCCCCTTATACTTCTTGAAACAAGTATTCTAAGAATAGCTAACACGAACACATTAAACCTACTATCTTTAGGCAACAGTACTGCCGGATTAAATCCTTATGCTATGCCTAACTAACCTCTTTTTTTATTTCCAGTATAATACATGTTATTTTATTTATCAAATCAACTTGCTGTTATTAAACAGGCTAATTCATCTTCACTTAGAACGGTATTTTCTCCACGTTTATGCGCTTCATTGATTTCTTTGGCAAGCCGGATCAGTTCCAAAATTATCTGTGTGGTTTCAATGGTGCGGTTTTGATACTTTCTGATGGCATTCTCCAAAAGCTCCAAAAACTTCCTGGACTGAACCAGATTTCGCCTGGAAAAAGTCTTTATCTTGCCTTTAAGCAATCTGTTAAGAAGCTCAACGGCAAGGTTGCGCTGTTTCATGTTGCGCACTTCCTCCAAAAATTCGTCGGACAATATGGTGATATTCGGCTTATTTAGCCCCACGGCATCTAAAACATCAATAACCTCATTGCTGGCAATCGATTTGGATAAAAGCTGGTTAAGCTGGGCTTCAACCTCCGCAGCAGTTTTCTTTTTGGAATGTTCGGGTATGAGCTTAATGATCCCGGATTTAACTGCTTTATGGAAACCTACCTCAAGATTTAATTTTTCAGCAGTATCGGTAGTAGCACAGAGAGAGTAAGCCTTGGAAAGTTCGCTGACCAGCGACTATTTCTGCTGCAGTATGCCCATGGACTGCCCAGTGCATTTTGTTCTGAACCGTTTGAAAAAACTGCTGCGAAATAGCCGCATCCGGTGAATAATCAATACTGGTAGCATAAATGTCTAAAATCTTACGATAAAAAACTTTTTCGCTGGAGCGAATATCCCTGATGCGCTCCGAGAGTTCTTCAAAATAATTGCCTCCGCCTGCTTTTTTTAGCAGATCATCATTCATAGCAAAGCCTTTGATGATATATTCCTTTAATCTTTGAGTCGCCCAAATTCTGAACTGCGTACCTCTGTGAGATTTAACGCGGTAGCCGACGGAAATTATAACATCCAAGTTGTAAAATTTCGTTTTATATTTCTTGCCGTCCGAAGCAGTTGTCAAGTATTCCTTGACAACTGAAAGCTCATTGAGTTCGCCTTCCTTGAAAACATTATTGATATGCAGACTAACATTCTGTTTGCTGGTCTGAAAGAGCTCAGCCAGTTGAGCCTGAGTCAACCAAACCGTCTCATCCTCCATTCTGACTTCAATCTTCGTTTTCCCGTCTTCAGTCTGGTACATTAAGATTTCGGAAGCATTTTTAAAACTCATACCCAATGGCCCCCAGTCTTTTACGGATTTCCTCTTCCAAAGACTTGCGCTTGGCAAACATCTCGGCCAGTTCACCGGTAAGCCTGGTCATCTTTTCATCAAAAGGCTCCCCGTCATCGACCCGCTCTTCAAGACCCACATACCTGCCAGGAATGAGAATATATTCATGAGAGCGCACTTCATCCAGTGTAGCAGATTTGTAGAATCATTTATATCCCGATATCTTTCTTTTTCTTTCTCTTTAAGCTTTCCAATCTCATAGACACCCTGGGGCTCAGCTACCATGTCCAGTCCATTATCGTTCTCAACGCTGAGTAATTGTTTCTTTCCACTTATGATAAGTATCGACGATATATTTTATCTCTGTCTCATAGTCAAGTTCCCTGTGCTTGCGGTCAACCATCGTGCCCATCTTGCGGGCATCAATAAAGAGGATTTCGTTACTGCGATCCCGGCCTGCCGATTTCTTATTCCTGGTTAAAAACCACAGGCAGGCGGGAATGGTTACATTATAGAAAAGGTTGGGCGGCAGAGAGATGATACAGTCCACCAGCTTGTCTTCGATAATATTTTTCCTGATTTCAGCTTCACTAGTTGTATTGATGGACATCGCGCCGTTGGCCATGACAAAGCCCGCCATGCCATTCGGTGAAAGTTTAGAAATAATATGCTGTATCCAGGCATAGTTGGCATTTCCTGCAGGGAGCATACCATATTTCCAGCGGACATCACCAGCAAGTCTGTTGGCTCCCCAATCCTTAATATTAAAGGGTGGATTGGCAAGTATATAGTCCGCCTTCAACATCTTGTGGAGATCATTGGAAAAGGTATCTGCATCCCGCTCGCCAAGATTGCCGTCAATACCCCTGATAGCTAGGTTCATTTTGCAAAGCCGCCAGGTGGTAGCAGTGTATTCCTGGCCAAAAAGATGGATGTCGTCCTTTCTGCCACTGTGTTCTTCGACAAACCTTTGACTTTGCACAAACATACCGCCGGACCCGCAGCATGGGTCTATGTTCGTACCGAGTTTGATACAATGCAAATAAGCGGTTCTTGC
>JBMNTM010000232.1:0-2816 GCA_050945735.1 Desulfosporosinus sp. | reverse complement strand
TTATTTTATTCAACAGCAAAAATTCGAAAAACTAATGGCCATGGTAAACTTAACCCTCACTACTGCCATGAATGGCATGCCTTCGGCCAAGGATCTTCCTATCCCGGAAGAGTTAAAAGGCATGGCACAACAAATCCTTGACAAAATCGGCGGTGACTCCATGGAGAAGATGCAAATCACGCCGGAAATGTTAAAAGGATTAAAACTCCCGCTTGGATTTACTCAGAAACAATAAAAGAGAAGGTTAAGAAGTGCGGCTCAGGAGTTATCGGGGAATTACACTGAAAAATGATCTCACACACCCCGTAACGTTCATCGCGTTTTTGATCGTCATCATCTTAGGGATATGGGTAATGATTGAGACTTGGCTATGACGGAATCTATGGTATCTTTTGATGGTATCTTTTGATGGAATTTGGAGAAAGGAGAAGCGCCGTGAGCAACCAACATGTTTATGCACCCCCGTTACCAGCGACTTCTTTCTCCTTTTCTGTCTTAGTAACCAGCCCTATCCGACGAAATTTAAAGTTTTGCCCTGTCAGCGCGATGATTTTACCTTTGGCATCTGTCGATCTTTACTTTGCCTCCATGATTATAGTTGGTTTAGATCTGCTTATGTCATTCCTTTTTAAAAAAGCCTTTGTTCATCCTCCTAAAGCGTTCCACAGGACACCAAATCCATATCCTGCGACCTTAATAACCTTGGGACAACTAGATCAGCTTATGCATGCTGCCATCAAAGGACAAGTCCCTATCCCTTTATCCGCACCGGCTCCGGGGCAAGGCTTTGGTCCGGTTGGTGAGGACGAACCTTTTTTTCCTGATAATTTAAGTGTCTCCTTATTTGTGGCAGCGCCATTTGCTCCCTTTGACGGCAGCCCGGATACCTCGTTTACCGTCCCTCTCTTTGAAGTTCCGGGAGCACCCGGCAACCTGCTTATAACTCTCGGTGCGATCATAGCTCAATTCTTAGTGGAACGATCCGGATTAAGGATTCCAAATAGCACAGGGAACGGAGGGAGCACCGATGCCTTTGCAGTCCGGTCCGCTTAATCCTGCTTCTCCGCTAGTTTTACCGCAGATCCCTTCATCTTCAACACGTGGATATTCGGGGCCAAAGGCAAAAGATACTTGGGATTATAAAGCTAAACACTCTGTACCGCTGCTAAAATTCTCACCTGTAGGAGCAGGTTTAGTAGCATTAACCGTGTTCTTCTTTATTGTCTTTTTTTCTACTATGCTCTTAAAAAATGTAACTCTGGCGACACTGGGCATTACTGTAACCATCGGCACAGTAGGAATCATTACCCTGATTATTCTCCTTCTGTTTCTTTTCTAAGCCGCTGGTCATGGACGACCGAGTGTCCCTGAAGCCATGGACTTTAATAATACAAGGGATAGTTAATTCGTCGACAGAATTAACTACCCCTTGTTTACCTTTTGAGAAAGCTTAACTTATTGTGGTGGTTGGCTATCTTCGTGCATTTCATTTTGAGATTGAATAAGATCCGGACTTGTTGGGGCAGCAGCTTCCGGACTAATCGCCGGTTTCCTTCTGCTATTGATAAATCCCGAGATTTTTCCCCAAATAGTCGTTACGGTATTCTTCATCGGTGTTAGAAATACCATCATCCCCAACGGTTCTTTGACTTTTAAGACAATCGGTCCATAAGGTGCCTGCCCACACTGTGCCGGATTTTCCACCGAAACGATGACACGGCTATAATGATGAAGTGGAACTTGGCTTTGAAAATAAGCTCGATAAGCACCATTCCCGACCGGCCTTAAAAAACCAGCTAAAAAGCCCGTCTTTCCCTTGTCATCAACCAAATAAGCCGCATACATCCCCGTTTGTCCAGGTCCCAGGAAAATTTGAGGCTCCGGAAGATTGGCAACGAGAAGAAACCGATTATCCGGCGAGATCGTGGCCACACCATTGCCGACAATCCCTTGTTGGGCTGCTTGTAAAATCAGTTGACGTGGTTGATAATAACCTTGATTTTGGTTAAATCCCATACTTTGATGAAATCCCCCTTGATTGTGCATTACGCCTGGGTTGTATCCACTCTGCAGTTGAGGAATACTGCCTGTGCCTTGCACAAATGGAGGGGTCTGGTATATTATCCCTTGAGGAGGTAGTTTCTTTGGTCCGAAAAACCCTCCCCGGGAGTTATGAATTTGTCCGTCTTTTTGGAAAAAACCACTCGCTTTAAGTCCTGAGCCCAGCGTATTACGTATAGTACCCGGTGAATACCCCTGACTCAGTTGACTATTAGGCAACTGCATAGGAAACCCCTGCGGTCCAATGCTGTCATGAGGATCATTTGGCTTATTCCCACCGAACTTCACCATGCTCCCCTCCTCTATATCATTTTTATAACCTTTAAACATGATATGATATTTTCTATTGAAGGGTTCTGAATACTACCTTTGGCCAAACTAATAATGAGGTGGCAACCATGCCCAAAAAATTCTCTTTACCACAAACTAACAACCTATCCCGCCGCAGCTTTTTTCGTGTCATCGGCGGTTTTATAGCAAACCATTGGCTGCTTTCTGCTCTACCTCTTGGCGGTATTGGTATTCTTGGTTATACCAGACATCACACCTTGGCTCTAAAAGCCGAACATTGGGATTTGTTTTATCCCAATCTGCCGACATCTTTAGAGGGCAAGACGATCTGCCAACTCAGTGATTTGCATCTGGAAACCCTGCTTATCTTGCCTGAACGAATTGAAGAACTCGTGATGGCCCAAAAACCGGATCTCCTTGTGATTACCGGAGATATTATTTCTACCCGGGCGGATCTCGATAAA
>JBMNTM010000231.1:0-2820 GCA_050945735.1 Desulfosporosinus sp. | reverse complement strand
TTAATATTATTTGGCTCATCATTTTTGGGTGGGAGTTTGCCATAGCTCATCTGGTGATCGGTTCAATTTTCTGTATAACCATTATAGGAATACCCTTTGGCTTACAGCATTTTAAATTTGCCAAACTTGGGCTCATACCTTTTGGAGCGCAAATTCGCTCTAGATAAGCTTAGAAAATTTGATTGAGGCATAAAATAAGTGTTTTTTGGAGAAAGGAATTAATCGAAACTTAGCGAAATAAAAGATTTGGTATTAATTAGCGGGTGAACTTTAAAAATAGATTAATTATTAAGTCGCAATATCTTGATCTTGGCTGTGTTAGCTGCGATTGAATGGGGGATTTTTAATGAAAAGGTTGATGCTTGGTAATGAAGCCGTGGCCAGAGGAGCTTATGAGGCAGGGGTTAAACTTGCTTCAGCATATCCTGGCACGCCAAGTACGGAAATAACTGAAAACGTTTCAAAATATGAAGATGTTTATGCAGAATGGTCGCCTAATGAAAAAGTTGCACTTGAAGTTGCAATAGGAGGTTCTTTTGCCGGAGCCCGAACAATCTGTTCAATGAAGCATGTTGGCTTAAATGTGGCAGCAGATCCTTTATTTACCGTGTCTTATACAGGCGTAAACGGTGGATTGGTAATAATGGTAGCTGATGATCCAGGAATGCATAGCTCACAAAATGAGCAAGACAGCAGACATTATGCTCGTGCAGCAAAGATACCCATGCTTGAACCTTCCGATAGTCAGGAATGCCTGGATTACGTGAAACAAGCATTTAATATTAGTGAAGCCTTTGACTGCCCTGTTATTGTTAGATTATCCACAAGAATTGCGCATTCTCAGAGTGCTGTTGAAATAGGTGAAAGGGTAGATTATAAGCTTAAAGACTATACTAAGAACTTTGAAAAATATGTAATGATGCCTGCAATGGCCAGAAAAAGACATGTTGAAGTAGAAAAAAGAATGGTTGCTTTACAGCAGTATGCAGAGACAACAGAATTGAATTCCATAGAATGGGGAAGTAAAAAAATAGGGGTAATTACAAGTGGTATAGCTTATCAATACGCTAAAGAAGCTTTCGGTAGTGTTTCGTATCTTAAAATCGGAATGGTATATCCTTTGCCTGATAAGCTTATTGCTGAGTTTGCCTCGGAAGTTGAGATGCTTTGTGTTGTCGAAGAATTGGACCCATTTTTTGAGGATCATATAAAGAAAATGGGTATTAATGTTATCGGAAAAAAATTACTTCCTTTAATGGGTGAACTTAGTGCACAATTAATTAAAGAAAAGATATTAGGAGTTAAGCAGAAAGAAACTGAACAGCTCGCTGAAAATATACCTGTAAGACCACCTGTAATGTGTCCGGGATGCCCGCATAGAGGAATGCACTATGTTATGAAAAAATTGAAACTTGTTGTCAATGGTGATATCGGTTGCTATACACTTGGAGCACTTCCGCCAACTGAATCAATGGATACCTGTATATGTATGGGTGCAAGTATTGGTATGGCACACGGTATGGAAAAAGTAAAAGGTGCAGAATTTGCTAAAAAGACTGTAGCGGTAATTGGAGACTCAACATTCATGCATTCTGGAATAACCGGGTTGGTAGACGTAGTTTACAATAAGGGAAACTCTACTGTGATAATTCTTGATAATACTATTACTGCTATGACAGGCCATCAGCCAAATCCTGTCACTGGATATACAATTAAGGGTGAGGTTACGAAGAAGGTAGATCTAGTAAAACTTGCTAATGCAGTTGGTGTTGAGAGAGTAAGAGTAGCTAATCCCTTTATTATTAAAGAATTTGAAAAGATTGTTAAAGAAGAAATCGAAGCAGCAGAACCTTCTGTTATTATTTCACAAAGCCCATGTGTTTTATTAAAAGATGTTAAATTTGACGGACCAATAAAGATAGACCAAGAAAAATGTAAAAAATGCAAAAAATGCTTGTCTCTCGGCTGCCCAGCTCTTGTTGACAAGGGAGATTTTATTGAAGTAGATGAAGCATTATGTGTAGGTTGCAGATTATGTACAGAAGTGTGCAGCTTCGATGCATTTGACGATAGTGCAGTAAAGGCCGGTGCGAATAATGGATAAATTAAATATTATGATAGTAGGTGTAGGCGGACAGGGAACACTTTTGGCTAGCAGAATATTAGGTTCCATTGCTTTTAAAATGAATTATGATGTCAAGGTTTCAGAAGTACACGGTATGTCTCAAAGAGGCGGTAGTGTTGTAACCTATGTAAAATTCGGAAAGAATATTCATTCGCCATTGATAGAAAAATGTGAAGCAGATATTATCCTTGCTTTTGAGAAACTTGAAGCTCTAAGGTGGGTTGACCATTTGAAGGATGATGGAATGATTATAATTAATGAACAAGAAATCGATCCTATGCCAGTAATAATCCGGAAGGCTAAGTATCCATCAGAAATAATTAAAACTATCAACCAGAAATACAAGAATGTTTTTACACTTGATGCCTTAAAGATCGCAAAACAGTGTGGGAATCTTAAAGCAGTAAATATTGTGCTGCTTGGTGTAATGGCTGCAAAAACAGATATAGATAAGCAAGTTTGGATTGAGGCGATTAAGGAAACTGTTCCTGAAAAATTGCTTAAGATAAATTTTGAAGCCTTTAATGCAGGATATCAAGCAATATAAGATTGGCGTATTTGTATTTAGTATTTAATAGTATTTGTATTTAACTCAACTTTCGCACCGTAAAAGCTAGCTCAAATGCACTCTAGAGTTGAGTTTAGACAAAAATAAATTTGATCATTGACAGAAAAACACCTTTCAAAATTGGTAA
>JBMNTM010000230.1:0-2884 GCA_050945735.1 Desulfosporosinus sp. | reverse complement strand
TAAAGGTATTCGTGTTAATGCTGTTGCACCTGGGATTACAGAAACTGATATGATGAAAGCTGTGCCAAAGGAAGTTATCGAACCTATGATTGAAAGAATCCCATTGCGTCGTCTTGGACAGCCAGAAGATATTGCCAATGCGTTTGTGTTTCTTGCTTCAGATGAGGCGAGTTACATTACAGGTGTTATATTAAGTGTAGATGGTATGGCAAGAAGTTAATTTAGTGTGGTATGGTGATGTAATCACGGAAAACAAATGAAATTAAGACTATAATAAAGCTATAAAAAAAGATAAGGAGGACTGTAAAATGTCTGCTATTAATATCAATAAAAATAATTTTGAGAACGAAGTACTGAATTCCGATAAAACCGTTCTTTTAGATTTTTGGGCATCTTGGTGTGCACCTTGCCGTATGGTAGTACCTATTGTAGAGGAGATTGCAGATGAGCGTAGGGATATTAAAGTTGGAAAGATTAATGTAGATGAAGAGCCTGAACTGGCAAATAAGTTCAGTATTATGAGCATTCCGACTTTAGTGGTTATGAAGAATGGGAAGATTGTACAGCAGGTTTCAGGGGCGAGACCTAAGAATGCGATTTTAGAAATGCTTTAGGGAGGTGTGCTAATGGGATTTTTTGATTTCTTTAAACAGTCGAATATTAATCAAGGCATAGAAGAATATAAAAGGACTGCTGGTGCAGTTCTGCTGGATGTCCGTACTCCGCAGGAATATCAGGAAGGACATATACCAGAAAGTAAAAATGTGCCGTTGCAGCAACTAGACAATATTGCTTCAGTAGCGAAGAATAAGGATATCCCTCTGTTTGTATACTGTTATTCCGGTTCCCGGAGCCGTCAGGCAACTGGGATGTTGCAACGAATGGGATATTCTAAAGTAAATAATATCGGTGGCATTGCAGCTTACTCAGGAAAGGTGGAAAAATAAGATGAAGGTAATAATCGTAGGAGGTGTAGCGGGAGGAGCTACAGCCGCAGCAAGAATACGCAGACTGGATGAACATGCAGAAATTACTGTGTATGAAAGATCCGGATACATATCCTATGCGAATTGTGGGCTTCCATATTATATTGGAGACGTGATTACAGATCCGGAAGAACTTACACTACAGACACCAGAGAGTTTTTTTAAACGCTTCCGTATTAACATGAAAATTCATCATGAAGTTATCTCCATACATCCCGAATGTAAAACTGTTTCAGTGAAGAATTTAGAGAATGGTGAGATATTTGAAGAAAAATATGATAAGCTGATCCTCTCTCCAGGTGCAAAGCCAACACAGCCGAGACTTCCCGGAGTAGGTATTGATAAACTTTTTACACTTCGTACTGTAGAAGACACTTTTCGGATAAAGGAATATATAAATAAGAATCATCCAAAATCGGCTGTATTGGCAGGTGGCGGTTTTATTGGTCTGGAACTGGCAGAAAATTTGAGAGAGCTTGGCATGGATGTTACGATTGTCCAGCGACCTAAGCAGCTGATGAACCCTTTTGACCCGGATATGGCATCCATGATCCATAATGAAATGAGAAAGCATGGGATAAAACTGGTACTGGGCTATACAGTAGAAGGATTTAAAGAAAAAGACAACGGAGTGGAGGTCCTGTTGAAAGATAATCCATCCCTTCAGGCTGATATGGTAGTTCTGGCAATCGGAGTCACACCAGACACAGTATTAGCAAAAGAAGCCGGTCTGGAACTTGGCATCAAGGAAAGTATTGTAGTGAATGACAGAATGGAAACATCTGTACCGGATATTTATGCTGCAGGTGATGCAGTTCAGGTAAAACATTATGTTACGGGTAATGATGCGCTGATTTCTTTGGCAGGACCAGCCAATAAACAAGGCAGAATTATCGCTGATAATATTTGTGGCGGTGATAGTCGTTACCTGGGCAGTCAGGGAAGCTCCGTTATAAAAGTGTTTGATATGACAGCAGCCACTACAGGTATCAATGAAACCAATGCCAAAAAGTCAGGATTAGAGGCAGATACAGTAATTCTTTCTCCTATGAGTCATGCCGGTTACTATCCTGGTGGAAAAGTGATGACCATGAAGGTGGTTTTTGAAAAAGAGACCTATCGTTTGCTTGGCGCTCAGATTATTGGATATGAAGGAGTTGATAAACGTATTGATGTGCTGGCAACAGCAATTCATGCAGGGCTGAAGGCAACCCAGCTGAAGGATTTGGATCTCGCATATGCACCGCCTTATTCCTCTGCCAAGGATCCTGTAAATATGGCAGGATTCATGATAGACAATATAGCAAAAGGTACCTTAAAACAATGGCATCAGGAAGATATGGATAAGATTTCTAGAGATAAAAGTGTTGTGTTGCTGGATGTGAGAACTGTAGGTGAATTTAACAGGGGGCATATGGATGGATTCAAAAACATTCCTGTAGATGAACTAAGGGAACGTATCAATGAAATTGAGAAGGGAAAGCCTGTTTACCTGATATGCCAGAGTGGGCTGCGAAGTTATATTGCCAGTCGTATTCTGGAAGGAAATGGATATGAAACATACAACTTCTCCGGCGGATTCCGCTTCTATGATGCAGTTGTCAATGACCGTGCGCTGATTGAAAAGGCATATGCATGTGGTATGGATTATTAAAAATAATCATAATATTTTTATAATTTTCTCGTAATATAAAAAGATCCCCCATTTATTAGAATGACTTTCATAATTCTGATAAATGGAGGATTCTTTTTTATATGTTACAGAAAAAAATTTTATGACCTTTGGAGTGTTTCCAGTCTTTTTGGATCAAGGATTGTGATTTTGCCGCGGGAGAGTTTGACGAGACCCTCGCCTTGAAAGTATCGAAGCATTCGAGTGATAACTTCCCTGTGGGAAC
>JBMNTM010000229.1:0-2890 GCA_050945735.1 Desulfosporosinus sp. | reverse complement strand
CGTCCGCACTCCCCGTTAATCCTGTCGTCCCAGACACCTTGTTGAACACGTCGCTGTCATTCTGCTTTCGGATGTGGTGTACGACAATGACCGCCAGAGAGTGCCTGTCGGCAAAGTCTTTGATGAGGGAGATGTCCCCATAGTCGCTTGCATAGGCATTGTCTTTTGAAGCTGTACGGACTTTCTGCAAGGTATCAATGACAATGAGCCTGCTGTCTGGGTAATCTTTCAGATAATCTTCAAGCTGCACGATAAGACCGTCTGACAGCTTGCAGCTTGCCACGGCAAAGTGGAGCCGCCCGCTTGCTTCGTCCGTCAAACGAAATAACCTGTCCTGTATGCGGCAGAACGTGTCCTCAAGGCAGAGGTAAAGCACATCGCCCTCCATTGTCGGCATATCCCATAAAGGGATTCCCTGCGACACGCATAAGCATAGCTTCAGCATGAGCCAGCTTTTGCCTATCTTCTGTGAGCCGCAGAACAGCGATAAGCCTGTCGGGATAAGGCTGTCCACCACAAAGGATGGTTTCTCAAGCGGTTCATAAAGGAGCGTTTCGGCGTTGACTGTCTGTAACTTCTGCATGGCTTTCCTCCTTTCGGGCGGTGTCTTTGTTTTCGTTGCACATAGGCGTTGACCTCCTTAAAAATAGATTTACTCCCACGGAAAAAAGTGAGAGTATGTAATGCCGCCAATCCCACACAAATAAAAAACAGATTTCTTTTTCGGGCGGTGTCGGTCACGGTTGGAGATATTTCTTCAATTTCCGCCTTTACTTTCTCCTTTGCAATCGCAACAGATTTCTGTATTGCCGAAGCGGTGCAATGCTCCATAGCGGCGATTTGGTAAAAATTGAACTCATACTCGTAGTAGAGCAGGAAACGCCGCCTTTGTATCTCTGGAAGGCTCCCAACCGCCTTATAGAGCGTTTCATTCCGTTCTTCCTCAACCATGCGTTCATCAAGGCTCTTAGGCACACGCAACGCCCGTCTGTAAAGGGTTTCGTCCCATACCTCGTTAAACTCCCTGTGCCGCTCGTCCCATTAGAAAAGATTCCTGTTCCTGCGCTCCATCTGCCGAAACTCCATAAAGAACTGTTCCGACACTTCCAACTCGTGGGATTTGCCCTGCCCGTCCTTAAAGCTGATAAAATACCTTGTGCCGCTTTCCGTGGATTCCTCCCGAAGCGTGTATGCCTTAACCCTGTATGCCATCCTGTTGTCCTCCTGCAAAAAATGAGTGAGGGGATTTCCATCCCTCACCCAGTAGCCCGCAGGATGGCAGGCTGTTTTAGAAGCTATAAAATTTTCCGCAGCTTCTTCCGCAGATGGTCTAACCTCGCATAGATGGCACCAGTCGTCAAATGCACAAGCGGGGCAATCTCCTTTGTGGAATACCCCTGCATTTTCAGCAGGACGATTTTCAAGGTACGCCCGTCCACCGTGACTAATACTTGATAGAGATTTTCGCTCTCAATCTCTTCCAGTAACTCCGCAACCGTACCCACTTCCGCCTGCCGCTCCCTGCCTGCCATGTCCTCAAGATATTCCGCAACGTCATTCGTCCATCGGTAAAACCGCCTGTTGGAATTGAAGTCTGCCCTGTCCGCCATGCGTATCTGCTCAATGGTCGCTTCATCAACGCCGCACTCACGCAGCAGCTTTTCCTCCGCTTCTTTCCAGATACGCCATTTCCTGTCCTCCCGTCCGTGGTTGTATGCCATTCTTACTTCCTCCAATCAGAATTGATTGAGAGGGCAGAGAAAAGCCCCCTCATCTTCCCAAAGGAAAAAACAAGGGGGCTGAACGCCTTAAATTTTAATTTTCTATTATCTTTCTTAGTTTTATTAGGATTCTGGCTTTGCGTTTGTTTACAACGCTCTGGGTTATGCCCAACCTCGCCCCGACTTCACGCTCGGAAAGTCCGTCAAAAAAGATTGCCTGTATCAGCTCCTGTTCACTATCCGACAGCAAAGGCAGGGCGGCTTTCAGCCTGTCCACCATGACCGCATTGACAACGGTTTCTGCAATGTCCACCGCTTCATCAGTGATAAAGTCCAGAGGATTCCCCTCGCTGTCCGTAAATCCGTCGAGAGATAGCAGTCTATTCTTTGTATCTAATTTTTGCAGATAACGCCACCGTTCCTTGTCACGGTAGAAGTCTGTGTATTGCTCCCTCACGACTTCAAGCAGACAGCCTTGAATGGGGATAAACAGCTTGTCCATATAGGTCTGGTCGGATTCCCTGCAACGGCAGAACTCCGTGTAGGATAATTCCACATAGCCGCCACTTTCTCTGATATATACCTTTCTTGGTGCATATTTCACCATAAATACCTCCCATCTGAATTTTTGAAATGTAAAAAATCCAGATGGAGAGGCGGAGAACGACACCGCATATCAGAAACAGCCCTACGGCACTTTCCAACAAAAATCGACAAAAGAAAAACCGCAAAGGCTCTGTGACCTTTACGGTTATAGGAAATAGTAATTCTATTGTATGGAGATTGTACTTCTACTTTCAAGGTGAGAAGTACCGTTGCACTGGCAGAAATTTTTTTAACTGGTTTCCTGCCGTTCTCTGATATGCTATGTATTGATAAATTTTGCTTCGTATGAGCAGATAGATAACTGCCCGAAAAAAGGACATAAAAAAATCCCTCCAAATTTAAAAACAAATTCAGAGGGTAATTTAGGGTATAACAAAATAACCCACCCGAATATCGTTTTTTTTATTTGGTGAGTTTGTTCTTTCAAATACGAAACAAATGCTCATGTACGGTAAAGTATCACAAGAAAATTATGTCGAATTGACAGCCGCCTCCGCTATACCGAATAAGGAAATAAAGAGTCCTCAAATTTTGCGCTACTAAATGAAGACGAGCGGAAGTAA
>JBMNTM010000228.1:0-2892 GCA_050945735.1 Desulfosporosinus sp. | reverse complement strand
GAGGTTACCCATCATCATCCAGAATTACACAAAGATGTAATAATCAAGAGATATGCTGTTCGTGAATAAAATGAAATACTGTGAAAACAAGAGATATTTGAAGAAATAATTAGTTTATTAAGGGAGGGATTAAAAAATACCAATGGACTTCGCTTCCGCTTGCTCTGCATGGTGTCGTCATCTTGCGTGATGGCCATAAAGTTGAAATCGTAGTTGGAGAAGCGGACGAGGACCCGATTTTTACTATCACTGACTTGCTTCCGCATTTAGCCAAGGATCAATATGATAAAAAATTACATGAGGCCATTACAGGGGAGAGATTAAACCTTTTACTCGGCCATGATCCGTCTCATGAGCTTGGAGAAGAGCGGGTAAAAATGGCTATCCTCAATTTATTAAAGGATAAATATGGTATTGACGAAGAAGACTTTGTCAGCGCAGAATTAGAGGTTGTACCAGCCGGGAAGGCTCGCTATGCAGGATTGGATCGAAGTTTTATTGCAGGTTATGGACAAGATGATCGCGTCTGTTCCTTTGCTGCTTGGAAAGCAATTGAAGAGATTGAGCAACCGGAGTGGACAACGATTGTTCTTTTTGCAGATAAAGAGGAGATTGGCAGCGATTCCAATACGGGCATGAAAGCGCGATATTTGGAGAATTTTATTGCAGAACTTATCTTTTTGCAGATTGGAGCTTATGATGGATTAATGGTTCGGCGAGCACTAGCGCGGGCCAAAGCATTGTCGGCAGATGTTACTGCCGGATATGATCCCAATTATGCAGAGGTTATGGATAAGCGTAATTCGGCTTTTATGGGCCACGGTATTGTTATAAGCAAATACATTGGATCCAGAGGAAAAGCGGGGTCCAGCGATGCCAACCCGGAATTTATCGCAGAGGTTCGCCGAATTTTCGATGAGGCTAAGATTCACTGGCAAACTGCTGAATTAGGAAAAGTCGATCAAGGCGGCGGTGGAACGATAGCGCAGTACATGGCAATTTATGGAATGGAAGTATTGGATTGCGGTGTAGGTATTCTTAGCATGCATGCGCCCTGGGAAATATCCTCAGTTGCAGATTTGATTATGATGATGCGTGGTTATCGAGCATTTTTGATGTATAAAAACTAACGAAATTACTATTAACATAAATAATAGCTAAAGAGGGGGAATAAAGGGTGATTCCGTTAAAGGTAGGAGATATTGTTCGTCTTCGAAAACCACATCCCTGTGGTAACCTGGATTGGAAAGTAACGCGAACAGGAATGGACTTCCGAATTCAGTGTTTAGGTTGTCAACATCAAGCTTGGATTACGCGAATCAAACTGGAACGTAATTTAAAGGAGATTCTTCAGCACTCCGAAGAAAATTAGTTTTGCAAAAGCGGTAAAATATCACATATAATCGTTAAAGGATCATGTTTATGGGATTAACAGAGTTCTTAGCGTCAGACGGAGTTTTTACTCCGCCTGACGGTTAGAAATCGTTATCCAGGAGCTGTACAGTTCTTATCTCCCTTATAAAGAAGAGGGGGGAGTCTTAGAACTGTTAGTTATCGGGTAAAGAGGAGGCAAAGCATGACATTACATGCAGGAATTGTAGGTTTGCCGAATGTCGGTAAATCAACATTGTTTAATGCGATTACTCTCGCTGGTGCCGAGGCTGCAAATTACCCATTCTGTACGATTGAGTCGAATGTAGGAATGGTAGAAGTGCCTGATTTTCGTTTACAAAAACTGGCTGATATTGTTCATCCAAAAAAGATTGTTGCTGCAACAGTCGAGTTTGTGGATATTGCCGGACTTGTAAGAGGAGCGAGCAAAGGAGAGGGATTAGGGAATAAATTCTTATCTCATATCCGGGAAGTCGATGCCATTGTGCATGTGGTGCGTTGTTTTGATGATGAGAACGTTACCCATGTCGAGGGAAATGTTAACCCGGAACGGGATATCGAGACGATAAACCTTGAGTTGGTCTTAGCAGACCTGGAGAGTGTGGAGAGACGAGCCGAGCGTTCTGCTAAACTCTTAAAAATGGGGGATAAAAAAGCCCAAGTTGAGGTAGCCCTGTTGGAACGGTTAAAGGAAGTCTTTAATCAGGGAAAAGGGGCTCGTTTTTTGACCTATACAGATGAGGAACAAGCAATCCTTAAGGGTTTTCCTCTCTTGACGTTAAAACCGGTGCTTTATGTTGCCAATGTAAATGAGGATGGCCTTGCCAGGGCTGCTGATAATCCGTATGTTCAACAAGTAATGTCGATCGCGGCGGAAGAGGGTTCAGAAGCTGTTGTGATTTGTGCCCAGCTTGAAGCAGAGATTGCAGAATTTGAAAAGGAAGAGAAAGAGGTATTCTTACAAGACTTAGGGCTTGAAGAGTCAGGGTTAGACCATTTGATTCGGGTTGCCTTTCATTTGCTCGGCCTTATGACATTCTTTACGGCAGGCCCAAAGGAAGTGAAAGCATGGACAATTCATCAAGGAACTAAGGCTTCCCAGGCTGCAGGGGTAATTCATACGGATTTTGAACGTGGATTTATTCGGGCAGAAGTAGTCTCGTATCAGGATTTTGTCGCCAACAATGGGTTGAACGGTGCCAGGGAAAAAGGTCTAGTCCGCTTGGAAGGAAAAGAATATATTATGCGCGATGGAGACATAGTTCACTTCCGATTTAATGTCTAAAGCTCACTGTTTCGATGAAACCATAGAGCCTAATGTTACACCCGCAACGGTAAGTTGTAAAATGAATTGCCCAAACATAAGAAAATAGGAGTGACTCAAGTCAGAACCTCTGATAATGTTTTAAGTGACAAAACCTAAACATTTAGAGGAGGGTCCGACATGAGTCTACCTAATATTAACACGAAACAAAGGAGCTTTAAACACCTAAGCGAAAG
>JBMNTM010000227.1:0-2967 GCA_050945735.1 Desulfosporosinus sp. | reverse complement strand
AATCATTAGAATTACTGGATCATTGCTTGTTAAATGACTTGCCTTATTTTAAAATAAAAGGGTTTAATCCAACAGCTGAGAATCTAGCACAGCTAATATATTCTGAACTTAAGAAGGACTTAGACCTTAATGAAAAGCGCTTAGTATGGGTTCAGGTTAATGAGTCTCCAGATACATGGGCCATTTATAAGGAAGACTGAAAGAAATGTCATGAAATATCAGGAGATTAATATATGATTTATTTACCGTTAATAGAAATATTCTCGTCGATTCAAGGAGAAGGACCTTACGTTGGTGTTCGTCAAATCTTTCTTCGTCTGCCTAAGTGTAATTTAACATGTCCCTATTGTGATACTAAGAAGAGTGTACCAGAACAATTTCGGATTGAGAAGGTACCTGGAACACGAGTTTTTAGCAAGATGGAAAATCCCATACCCTTAGATAAGTTGTTTTACCTGCTTCAGATTTACGATTTTACTATTCATCACTCACTGAGTGTCACAGGAGGAGAGCCTCTTCTATGGGCGGACGAATTACAGGCTCTATTACCTTATATAAGAGAGAAAGGTTTAAATATTTACCTTGAGACCAATGGGACTTTGCCGGATCGACTTCTTCAACTATTACCCTTGATTGATATAATTAGCATGGATATTAAGCTTCCATTTGATAGTCAGTGTTTTTGGGATGTTCATGAATCCTTTTTGCGCTATAGCATTCAAAAAGATCTATTTGTTAAAATTGTTGTTAATCAAAATACTATTTTGAAAGACCTTCAATATGCTTGTGATTTAATTGCTAGGGTTAATCCGTCGATCCCTACAATTTTACAGCCTGTAACTCAAACTCAAGGCTTCGTGACTCCTTCATCTAAGCAACTATTAGAATGGCAAGGCCTTTTGCTTGAGAAACTCGTTAATGTTCGAGTCATTCCTCAAACACACGTTTTTTTAGGACATCTATAGATCAGAGGATTATTGTAAAGGAGAAAAAGATATGGGGATTGATTTAGAAAAAATTGAACAAGCAGTTCGAATGATTTTGGATGCTATAGGAGAAGATCCTGACCGAGAAGGGTTAAGAGATACACCAAAACGTGTTGCTAGAATGTATGCAGAAATATTTACCGGGTTGTATGAAGACCCTAGTCGTCATTTGAAAGTGCAATTTTCAGAATTTCATGAGGAGATGATACTTGTTAAAGACATTCCAGTTTATTCGATGTGCGAACATCACCTGGCACCATTTTATGGCAAGGCACATGTCGCTTATATCCCACGCAAAGGAAAAATAACAGGTTTATCAAAACTCGCTCGTGTTGTTGAAGGTTTTGCACGCAGACCGCAGTTGCAAGAACGCTTGACATCCCAAATAGCGGACGCAATTATGGGCGAATTAGCTCCCCTGGGTGTTTTGGTCGTTATTGAAGCAGAGCATATGTGTATGACTATGCGAGGAGTAAAAAAGGAAGGATCACAAACATTAACTTCTGCAGTACGCGGGGTATTTAGAACTAATGCCATCACAAGAACGGAAGCTTTTTCATTGATTCATGGAAATAGAAGTTAAGAAAGAGGAGATCACGATGGATGATCAAGAAATGAAGCCATCCACTCGACAAGGAAAATTAGAGCTCATTGCTACACAACGGGTCAGTATAAATGGAGAACTTTATAAGATTATTAATTTTCTTAATAAAAGTTTAAAGGATTATCGATTAATATTTGGTTTGACTAAAAAAGAAAATAAAATGGTTATTTCTATATATGAAGTAGATTGAGCGGAGGAAGGGCATGCGTATTTTACTTACCAATGACGATGGCTATTATGCGCCAGGAATCCAAACATTATATCGTACCCTTAAAGCACAGACAAAACATGAAATCAGCATTGTTGCCCCTAAAGGTCAGCGTTCAGCTACAGGCCATTCAATCACTTTACTCAAGCCTCTGTTTTTCACAGAACATAATCTTGATGGGCTCCAGAAGGGGTATGCTATTAGTGGCACCCCATCAGATTGTGTAAAATTAGCAATTCAAGGCGAACTCGTTGCAAAGCCTAATTTAATCATTTCTGGGATAAACCATGGTTCCAACGTAGGAACAGATGTTTTTTATTCTGGTACGGTTTCTGCAGCGATGGAAGGGGTACTGCTTGGAGTTCCTGCAATCGCGGTTTCTCTGGCGAGCTATCAGTTTACAGATTTTGGACCGGCTGCCACTTATCTTGTAGAACAATTAGATTTTCTTGTACAGCATAATAAAAATGTCTTATTTAATATTAATATCCCGGGTAAACCTCGCGCTGAGTGGCGTGGTGTAAAAGTAACCCGCTTAGGTAAAAGTGTTTATGAAAATGTCTTTGAGCGACGTGTTGATCCTCGTGGAAGAACGTACTTTTGGCAGGGTGGAAATTTGGGGCAAGATCAAAGCTCTGATACCGATTTGAGAGCGATACAAGGGGACTATGTTTCCATTACTCCCATGCATAGTGATTTGACAGATTTTGACTGCTTTCATTCATTGCAAACTATTTTTGGAAATAAAAAATAATGGGGTACAGATAACTGTATCCCATATATAGGTACTTACGCCATGGCGAGCTCTTAAAGACGTGAGATCCCTGAGTTTTCTTTTATCTTGAATTGTTATTTAAGGAATCCTTCGCTCTGCGAACCAGTGCTTTAACCATACTTCCACCAATCCGTCCTCCCACGTGGCCACATTCACGAGAGGTCATATTTTCCCATCCTTGATTATTAATTTTTGAGCTCAAGCCTAATTCATCTGCTACTTCCCATTTAAATTGCTCCAAGACAGAGTGGGGTAAAAGTCCACTATTGTTTTTATTGTTTCTTCGACTCATCTGAATACATCTCCTCCCACTTTATTTCACTCTTAGTTGATTACAATTATAGTATTAACAGATATTTGATTGTTTATTGAATCAAATTATTAGATAATTATA
>JBMNTM010000226.1:0-2974 GCA_050945735.1 Desulfosporosinus sp. | reverse complement strand
ATAATGAAGCATTGATTTGTCAACTACAGAACTGGATCGGCGAATTGCCCAGTTATATCAAGGCTTTATTCGCACAACCGAGGTGCGAAAGTTGAGTAATTTAATTTAATCTAAATTCAATTTTCTTTTTCTTCTGCTAAATGCTCATTTTGGTGCCACCTTGGCAGCATGGGATTTTAACATAAATAAATTTTACACTAAAATGGTTTTTCCCTCAACTCATTATCTGCATGCAGAGAGGCATTATTATTAATTATATTGTATTCTTAGATAACAAGACGCATAGACACAATGAAATCAAGGATTATCTGTGAAATAAACCTTGATTTCATTGTTAATAGAAGAATATCGATAGTTCAGTATAGTTCTTCCCGCCGTTGTTTCCAGACCGGCAGAGCATCTCTAACCTCTTCAACTTGGTTCAAATTTAACTCAACTAGCAGTATTTCTGGTTTTTCGTCCAACTGTGCAATCACATTGCCCCACGGATTGACTGCTAAGGAATGGCCATAGGCAACGTAAGAGGACTGGGGATCACGAGCAGGAGAAACGCCAAGCATGAAAATCTCATTGTCAAGGGCGCGGCTACGGAACAATAGTTCCCAGTGGGCTGGACCTGTGGTCATGTTAAAAGCTGCCGGGACGATGACCAGGCGGGCGCCGTTTTTAGCCATCCTTCTGGTAAATTCCGGGAAGCGGATATCATAACATATTTCCAGACCTACTGTACCCCATTGTGTCTCAAAAAGAGTGACGCTATTACCCGGGGACAGCACCAGAGATTCTGTGAACTCTATACCATTTTTGACACGTACATCAAACAGGTGAACTTTGCGGTGCCGGGCAATAATTTTTCCTTGCGGGTTAAATACAACACTTGTGTTGTAGAGCAGTTCACCCGATAGTTCCGGAATTGAACCACCAACGAGGTAGAGGCCATAAGTGCGCGCCAAGCCGGCGAGGTAGGCCGTAGTTTCCCCGGAGGGGATTTTTTCCGCGTAGTCCGGAAAGCAATGGATATCGTAAGGGCAATTAAACATTTCTGGCAAAACTGCTAGCTCTGCCTCTTTAGCGGCAGCCTCTTTCACCTGTGCTGCTGCCTGTTTAAGATTTGCCTGCTTATCAGCCTTAACAACCATCTGACATAATGCTGCCTTTAAAATAGTCACCAATCCAGCCCCCTTATTGAGTTATTATATAGGCTTTCCCCGATAAATTCACGCAAGATGGAGTTAAATGGTATCTTATTTGTATCCATAGGGCAAAAGAAAGAGAGTATACGGAGTAAACGGGTCGCTACTTGATGATGGGGACTATTTTGGGGAATAGATACTAATAAAGGTTCGGCATAGGGGCGGAGAGCATTTAACTCATATAAGAGACTAGAGTTAAACATAATATCTGATTCTTCCTGATGTGGAAAAAGAATAGTATTTTCACTGCGGCGAACGCTGCTCCATTGCGCGAGCGTGCGTTCGGGTTCAATCCCTCTGGTTCTGTCATCCCGAACCAGCCGGCGTATTAAGCGTACTTCGGTGGTTGGTACTCTATTATATGAATCAATGTTAGATTGATAAAGAGAGCTAATATAAATCTTAAAAAGTTTATTGCGCTCCAAGGAAGGAAGTAAACGCGGATTAAGAGCATGAATTCCTTCAATGAGCAGTATCTCATTATTTTTCAGCTTCATGGGGATTCCTTGGGGAAGTCGGCTTCCTGAAACGAAATCATAAATTGGTGTTTCGACAAACCCTCCTTTGATTAAGGCGTTAAGATGGGTATCTAATAGTGCCAGGTCCAAAGCTTCAAGAACATCAAAGTCGAATTTTCCAGCAGCATCCCTAGGTGTTTTGTCACGTGGAAGGAAATAATTATCCAAAGACAATGCCACAGGAAGTAAGCCATTAACCCTCAATTGGGTTGATAATCGTTGTGTAAAGGTTGTTTTTCCGGAAGATGATGGTCCGGCAATCAAAATCACGCGGACATGTCTGCGTTGTTCTAAGATCCGATCTGCGATTATGGATATCTTTTTTTCATGCAAAGCTTCAGCTACACTTATCAATTCATTTGAATGCCCTGCTGAGATCACTGCGTTGATATCCTCAACTTCTGGAAGTTGAAGGTTTTCTACCCAGCGTTGGGATTCGGAAAAAGTAGCGGAAAGTTTTTCGGGTGGAACATACGGTGGACTGGATTCGCTATCGGGAAAGGTATTATAAAGAAGTATGAAACCCGGTGGATAAGAAACAAGCCGACATTGTTGAACACCACCTGAATGATTAAGTACCGTAAAAAGGGTTTTAAACTCCTGATCATTTACTTGACAGTGAATAAATCCATCGTCTCCTGTATAATAGGAAATAGGCACATCTTTTTTAATCCATTTAGTAAGTTGTTCTTCAATTTTCTTAACCTCACGTGGCGAAACTAACGAGTTTTTAAATTCACAGTATATTCCATCTGGAATGGAGTACATGATTTTTAATTGTTCATTAGGATACAATTCTCTAATGGTGATAATCAATCCCAGAATTATGCTTTGGCGGTTGCGGCTGTTGCGACGGTTGCGGCTGTTGCGACGGTTGCGACTGTTTAGACGGTAAGAATAATCCTGCATTATTAATTCACCTGACTTTCATAATAGATAAAATTTTAAAACGGGAAACTTTTTCAGTATATGCTAGCAAATATACAAAAAGAGTAAATAAAATAATATACTTAAAAATAATCCAAGTCTTGGAAGGGGACTTTAAAATGGACTATACAGGCAAATATTAAAGAAATCGGAGACTTTGAAAGATGAGCCCTTGGAAAGAAGCGGTAAAGAAATTCGTCTCGGGAATCTTTAATTAGGGCTTGCTGAATAGCTAAAAATCGCGAAATTACAAGGGTTATAGGGTCTATATGTCGAATTCTAATGCAAGGAAATATTGAAAAATTGGCTAAAAACCTTGCACTTTAGGAGGATGAC
>JBMNTM010000225.1:0-2985 GCA_050945735.1 Desulfosporosinus sp. | reverse complement strand
AAAGTGAGGTCATCCACTTAAGCGGCGACAGCTATCGTTTGAAACATCGCCAAACCATTTTTGGCAATAACTAGGTGTCCAAAGTTATTTATCGTTTTTTGTTCATTTTTACTTGACAGTTACAAACCTGCAACCCTCCCATAAGTTATTATAGGAAGAGGGGATTACATTGAGTGAAAATCCATTGCCTGCATCGAATCCTTGTGAACCTGTTGAATGTCAATCTTCTAGGGAGCCTTTAAGTTTAGGCATTTCTATTTATGCTCCGGTTAGTTCGGTACCGGGAAGCACTTCGTTTTTCTTCTTGCAACCATTGTTAACGGGAAGGGTATTTGCTGCCGTAGGAATTCTTATCGCTGCTCAAATTTTTTTATTTTTTACTGAACGTTTTTTGGGTCCTGAGTTAACCGACACACCCGCCCCCGCAACTGAGCAAATTGTTCCAGGCACAATTTCCGAGGCAACACCGGAAATCCCCCTGGTATTAGCTTTGTCCGTCTACGGCGGATTTACAAATAGACCTTATGGTCCGTCTGTCTTTCTGCAGGTTCCTTTGTTTACGTTCCCTCACATACGAGGAGCCTTGCCTGTATTAATCTTAGAATTGTTAACTACTATTTTTGTCAGGACAGTCGTTCCGCCGGAAACGACAGGTGCCAAACCATAAATTTAGCACTTCTCACGCAAATACCACAGCTTATGCACTTTTAACTCAATTATTCGCTTCTGCATACGCATCGTGGATGGCATCAAAAACTTTACGAGGTTTTACTGCATCCCCAATGATGCTAAGAGACTCTATTTTTCCTTGCAAGGCAAGATAAAGTTCATTATTTGCGTAAGAACCTACCGCTAAGATTACTGTATCCGCTGGGATAATCATTTGAGAGCCTTTGTTTTCCACCAGAACACCGTCTGAACAAACCGCGAGTACTTTCGTTTGATCAAGACATTTAACATTGTAACGTTTCAAATCCGCCAGCATGGACCAACGTGTACTTGGACCGATATCGCGTCCGATTCCTTTAGCCATCTCCAGAACAGTAACCTTTTTACTCCCCTGGGTCAATAAACGATATAGTTCCTTTTCTGTTTCTGCGTGATGCAGCATAAGGAACCGTAAGGTATCATTATCCAGAGTACCGTATTTTGCCAAAAATAAGGCAGTCTCAACTCCGACGGCCCCGCCGCCAATGATAATCACGTTTTTACTCGTTTTACTGCGGCCTGCTAAAACATCCCAAGCCTGCAGGACCTCTACTCCTGCTTCAATTGGGAACGACGGGAAAATGGGACGCGCTCCGGTTGCTATAACTACCCTAGTAAATTTCCCTTCCTGAACTGCCGACAATACTTTATCGGCAGTCGCTCTAACTTGATAGTCAATTACCACTCCCAATTCCTTACAAGCTTTAGTTAAGTAAGTTTTAAGGTTTAAGAAATCTTGACGTCCGGGAGGGATTGAAGCCAGGTTTAATTGTCCCCCGGACTGCTCACTTTCTTCCCAAATGGTCACTTGATGTCCGCGGGTTGCGGCTATCCGCGCAAATTCCATCCCGGCCGGCCCTGCTCCGATCACCAGAATTTTTTGAGGTTTGTCAACTTGACTACTGGGGCCTAATTCAGCTTCGTGGCCAGCCTCTGCATTAACCAGACAACCGATCGGTTTAAGACGAAACACGTGATCCAAACATTCTTGATTACATCCGATACAGGGGCGAATTCTTTCGAGATGACCTTGCATGGCTTTATGGGGTAGTTCAGGATCAGCGAGGAGTGACCGAGCCATACCGATAAAATCTGCTTTACCCTCTTGCAGGATTTTCTCTGCCAGACTAGGCGTGTTAATTCGATTGCAGGCAATAACTGGGATCGATACCACTTGTTTGATTCCATGGGCAAGGTAAGTATAAGCTCCGGGGGGAACATTCATAGTAATTTGCGGCACTTGAGTTTCATGCCACCCCCCAGTTACATTTATCGCGTCTACCCCTGCTTTCTCCAAGGCTTGACAAAAGGCGCGTGACTCTATATTTGTGTGACCACCGGGCATAAAGTCATTGCCTGCAACCCGAACAATAATCGGATAATTCAGACCTACTGCACTGCGTACTTCCTTTACTACTTCCAACCCGAATGTCATCCGAGCCTGCAGGTCTCCGCCATAACGATCTGTGCGCTGATTGGTAAGCGGAGAAAGAAATTGAGAAATTAAGTAGCCGACACTAGCCAAAATTTCAACCCCGTCAAACCCGGCTTTTTGGGCTCGTTTTGCTGCACTGGCGTATGCGGCAACGATCTCAGTTATTTTTTCCAGTGTAAGTTCCACAGGGGTTTGACCCGTTAGTCTGGAAGGAATCGGAGAAGGTGCTACTGATGATAGACCGGTCAAGGTGGAATCGGCATACCTCCCTGCATGGTAAAGCTGGGAAACGATTTTGGCACCTTCAGCGTGTACTGCATCCACCAAACGACGCAAACCAGGAATAAAGCGATCATCATCAAGTTGAGCCATATCGTAGGTTCTACCTACTTGATCAATACTAAACCCACCGGCTATGATTAGGCCAACTCCGCCGAGTGCACGCGCGCGATAAAACTCGATGAATCGGTCATTGACTTCGCCATGAGGAGTGTATCCCAAATGCATAGGAGACATTACCAGGCGATTACGAAGCTGGAGTGTACCTATTTGAGCGGGTGAAAAAAGAATAGACATATAAATCCTCCTAAGAAATTTTTTCGCGTTTTGAAAATCTGTATACTAGTTGATGATATAAAAAACATGCCAGAATAAGAAAAGAAATTGTTGGATATCCATATCGTGGGATAGATGTGGTCATTAAATGTAAGGCGCAGATTCCGGCATACGGTAGAATAAAAATCAGCAACGAATAAAGGTTATTCTTATTTTTTAAGATACTATAAATAGCTCGAAAACAAATATATATCAAATAATACGCTAGAATTTTGTATAGCCAGCTT
>JBMNTM010000224.1:0-2992 GCA_050945735.1 Desulfosporosinus sp. | reverse complement strand
CAAAGACAGTATTGCAAGAAATCTTTAGTTTGCAGTTATTCTTGTACCCATGTCAACCGGCTTGCCAAAATATACCGCTGACGTAACCAACCCATCCACACCGGTCTCTGCATATGCATACGAATTAGCTTCATTAATTCCGCCGGCGGCAAGCAGAACAATATTGTGATTATCAGCTCTGATTGCTTTAACGACAGTACTTAATTCCGGAGGAGACATTTTGTCAAATTGTAGTCCATCTACCCCCGCTCGGCTTAACAGTAGCGCTTCTTCAAGTGTTTCTGTTTCAACCACCACTTTTTTCTCGCAGGCTTTTGCTTTTAGTTCATCCAAATTTAAAACCAATCCGTCAACTCCACCGATTAAATTCAGATGCTGCTTAAATATGAGGATTGTTTCGGATAAGCCCAGTCTGTGAGGAAGACCTCCACCAGCCAGTACAGCCTTAATTGCTAATTCCTTGGTACCAGGAAAAACCTTACGTGTAGTGAAAATATTAATCTTTGGATTAACCCGTCTCGCTTTGTTCAAAATCCGATTTGTTCTGCTAGCGATGCCTGAGGCATACTCCAGGATATTCATGGAGACCTTCCATGCCTGGTATAAGTCCTCTGCGTTTCCTTCCCCTTCAATAATACTTGTCTGCGGACCAACTTTGGAGCCTGAAGGTAAATATCGTAAAAGCTTAATTTTTAGCTTATCAAATATTCTGATCACCTCTTCGGTACCACAGACAACCGCATCTTCCCGGCAATTGAATTCTATCTTTCCTTTTTTACCAGATATATCAAGAATAAAGGAAGTCAGATCTAGATAAGGCACATCTTCCTTAATCCATCTGTCGACGCTCTCATCTGCAAAATACATCATCTTACTGACCTCTCTTTCCTTACCCTAAATAATTTATCAAATATTTATTATAATCATCTAAATTGCGAATTCTATAAACTGAAATTTAAACTAAGAAACCTTCAACAGTCGTTCCAATCTGGCATATTGCACTAATACCTAGATAAATTATTAATACTTTATAAACTGATTGCATTAACTAAACATTCTTCAACGCATGCACCACATTCAATACAATCATCACCTATTATCACTTTCTCATTTTCGATTGTAATTGCTTCTATAGGACACTCTTCTGCACAAGCTCCACAACCTATGCAATTTTCTTTATTTACTATGGCAACCATAAAATCCTCTCCTTATTTAAATTTGCCTAATAACCTATACATTAGTACATTAATATTTCAAATTTGTTATTAACCTATGCTAACAATTATAATAAGCCTTTTTTTGAGCATATGTCAATAACTAATTTATTGACAAAGAAAAGAGTGAGTATCTAATGCGTGTTTTAGCTTAACATACAACAAAACAATAACCGGGTTGCAAGCCCGGTCGCCCTTTTTCACCACTTGCCTAACAGAGGCAGGATTTCTCGGTGAGTTAAGATACTTCTATTAAGATACTTCTACAGGAATAAATGTTTAATAAATGTTTCAAAATTCTTAACAGTTATTTGTCCAAGGTTTGCATTGATTCATGAATACTGGATTGCAGTTGTTGTGAAGGACTAGCGTAAGGCTCAATCCACCCTTTTTTTAACATTAACCCTGTCAGTGCTTCATGTCCCATAGCAGTTTGAGTACTATATTCGCTGAATAATCTTCTTACCTCTGGGGTTGTTGCTGCTAATGACGCAGTAAAATATGCTTGCGCACTTGCTGCTAAACCCGAAGCAGAAGAATTTGCAATAGTTTTGTCTGCAGAAGCATTAGAATTTCGTGCAAAAATTGACCCAATTATTGAGGACATTCTTTTCACCTCCTATTATGATTGTGTCTGGGAACACGGTGAAGAAATTTGATTTTCACTAATAAATTTCTGAAGACCTGTAATTCGAGCTTCAGCCGTATTAATTCCGGACTGAACTAAATTTTTTAATTGTTCATCAGCAATTGCCATCATACTTGCCCTTGCTATTGCCAGGGAATATGTTTCACCTTCCAGTGCTTTAGTTAAAGACAGGATTTCTGAATCAGTAACTTGCAATTTTTACACCCCCCAACTAATTAATAATTTTACTCAACTTTCGCACCGTTAATATTAGCTCAAATGCACTCTAGAGTTGAGTTTAGAACAAAATAAATTTGATCCTTGATAGAAAAACACCTTTCAAAATTGGTAAAATGGGAGTGACTAAACAACCATAATTCCAAAACAGAAAGGTGCGTACTTCTATGTTACAACACAACTCTCTGCCTGAACAACATCAAAATCAATTTTCTTTCGTTTTTTCCACTCTCAAAGTCGGTCAACTTCTGAGAAAAGCCGGTATCCGCAAAACCTACGGGGTTTCAACCTTTGCCATATTTCAGCTCATCTTTCAATTAGTATTCCAAGGACGGAATCTCTTTCGGATGCTGGAAAGCAAGCGCGGTGAAACACTACCCGGCAAAGATGTCGTCTACCGATTCCTTAACGAAACCTGCTATAACTGGAGGCGTTTTTATCAGTTTTTAGGTTTTAAAGTAGTATCTCACTTTGAAAGTCTCACCTCCGCACATCGTATCAGCGTTTTCATTATCGATGATTCGGTAATGAGCCGGCAACGTAGTAAAAAGGTCGAACTTTTAGCTAAGATCTATGATCATGTTTCCGGTCGCTTCATTCGCGGATATAACTTGTTAACACTGGGTTGGTCTGATGGCTATAGTTTTGCTCCCATAGACTTTACCCTAATGAGCTCCGCTAAGGCCAAGAACCGTTTGTGTGAAATAAGGAAGGACCTGGACAAGAGAACTATTGGTTACAAACGCCGCCAAGAATCCATGCTTCATAAACCGGATGCCGTCGTGGAAATGCTGCAACGCGCCCTAAAGGTCGGATTTTCGGCAGATTACGTTCTGATGGATAGTTGGTTTACTCAAGCTCCACTCCTTCAGAAGCTCATGGACCAAGGACTTCATGTGATTGGGATGGTAAA
>JBMNTM010000223.1:0-2999 GCA_050945735.1 Desulfosporosinus sp. | reverse complement strand
AGAGGATAACATTTCTCGGGGCATATCGTGAGGACCTGCACGGCCGAGATCACCGCAACCATCCCCTCTTTGAGGAGGCACGCACCGGCATCAGGGAGATGACGGCAGCGAGGGAGTCCTCGGTCAGTCGTCCCTTCTTTCCGACGACCTCAGTCTTCCTGATCGTGCAGGCCTGGGAGACAAGGGCATAACTCTCGTCAAAGAGGTCAAGGCCCCCGCTTGCAAAGTCGATGAGGTCCAGCGGTTTGAAGGGCGCGTCGACGGGTTCTTTGCTGGTCACCGGACAGACCCTGAGGGTGCTGTCATCGCAGACACCGGTGACGATGGCAGGCCGGCACTTCTGGGTGGAGTTGCCCCCCATCCGAATGCGCGCAAGGACGACGTCTCCGACAAAGTAGTCTCCCATCTGAGAGAAGTGTTCTCCCGGCAGAGGCATAAGATGACCGCTCTGCTGCAAGACAGGCGAAATAACCTGGTCCGACAGGGAGGGCATAGGCACGGCCGGGCTGGCCCGGGCGTAGGAGCACGGCAAGGAACGATCTCAGAATAAATTGGATTAATGGGCCAGAACCACGTTCTGCACCCTATACATCGCAACCATAGTCCGGCCAGGGTCGGGGAGGCATCTCCGACTCCCCTGCTCGTCCCTCCATGCAGGACAGTGATTGCTTCTCATTCATGGATAGTGCCCGTCATGCCGTCTGATTGGTCCCGAGCTCCTCAAGTGTTACGGTTTCTTCAGTGGTCACCGTCTCTTCGGTTGTCGTTGTCTCTCCGGCGGCCACTGTCTCTTCAGTGTTTGTTGTCTCCTCGGTTGTCATTGTCTCCTCGGTTGTCATTGTCTCCTCGGTTGTCGTTGTCTCTTCGGTTGTCATTGTCTCTTCGGTTGTCATTGTCTCCTCGGTCGTCACTGTCTCCCCCGCAGGTGTGGTTTCTTCTGTGGTTATCGTCTCCTCCGTGACCTCTGTCCCGGGCGGTACCGCCGTTGTCTCAGTTTCCACAGGGACGCCGAATGTTTCTGTTGTTCCTACCGGTGGTACGGTCGTCTCCACCCCCACGGGCGACACCGTGGTCGTGGGCGGGGTCGTCGTCGCCGGTCCTCCAGTCTGCGATCCGGTACATCCTGCAGTGACTGCGAACATGCCAACAATCAGAAGCAGGATAAAAAACCAGGGTAGTACTCTTTTCATGGTCCCCCCGAGCAGAACATACCCCTCATAATATTTATAGAATATGGAGGGGCACGACAGGACATCCTGCATGCAATACAGGCAGGTTGCCAGAAAAAAACGATATTATCGCAAATGCACCACAATGAATGAAAATTCACATATAGATACGCCCCACCACACATCTTTTTGAGACAAAAGACGTTTTAGTCGCCCAAACATAACAGGGATGCCCATATGATTGACAAAAAATATGCGGACAACCCACTTCCTGGCAGACAGCAGTTTCAGAGGAAAGGTCACCTATGCTGGCCGGGAAAACAAGCGTCCGGTCCGGTCCTCTCTTCCCAATAGGTCCCGCCCTCGATCTGTGCCCGTCCTGCATGTCGGTATCCGCGTTTCTGGCCGCTTCCACCCCTGTCAGGCACAAAGGGCGGCATGCCAGTCTAGTCGGTCTTCTCCCCTGACCAGGCAGGCGCCGGATGCGATCATCAGCGGCATGCCGGGGAAAAGGTCTCCGGGGATGTCCCCGCCCCGTTGTTTCGAACAGACGCGGGAAGTGTATCCCTCTCTCCGACGTGAAAGAGGTTGCTTTTGAAAGAGAAGACTCGGTACGCCATGAAGAATGCGGAGAGACAGAGTCAAGTACGAACCTTATAAATACTGTTCCTGAGAACATTTCTACAAATGGATGTTCCTTTGCCCTCTTTTTTAAGAATCACAAGAATGACGGGCAGAGTGCATCAGATACAGGAGAGAGCATGTTCAGTAACGGCATAGAAATATTGTGTGCATTTATCCTCTACCTTGGCCTCATGGTTGTAATCGGCTTTGTCTATTACAACAAGACGGCGACAGTCAGCGATTACATCCTTGGCAACCGGGGCCTGAACCGTTACGTCGCGGCACTCAGCGCCGAGGCATCAGATATGAGCGGTTGGTTGCTCATCGGCCTCCCCGGCCTCGCCTACCTCTCCGGCATGCAGGCAGGATGGGTAGCTCTCGGACTTATCATCGGGACATTTCTGAACTGGAAATTCGTGGCGAAGCGCCTCCGGATATACACCCAGCAGGCCAACGACTCGCTCACCCTGCCAGACTTTTTCCGGAACCGGTTCAATGACAGGTCGGGCCTCATCAGCGGCATCGCGGCAGTGTTCATCCTGATCTTCTTCCTGATCTACACGTCGGCACAGTTCGTGGCCAGCGGGAAACTCTTCAACACGGTCTTCGGCCTCGACTATACGGTCGCACTTCTGATCGGGTCCCTGATCGTCGTCTCCTATACGTTCACCGGCGGTTTCAAGGCCGTATGTCTGACAGATTTCATCCAGGGGACACTGATGCTCTTTGCCCTTGTGATGGTCCCCCTCTTTGCGGTATTCCTGATTGGCGGCCCTGTCGCCACGGTCGGCAGTCTTGAGGAGATCAACCCCGCCCTGCTCGATCCCTTCACCGATGCACAAACAGGCGACCCGCTGACCTTTGTCGCGATCATTTCGATGCTCGCCTGGGCCCTCGGCTATTTCGGTCAGCCGCATATTCTAGTCAGGTTCATGGCGATCAAAAAACCCGAGGAGATCGGGGAGGCAAGGTCGGTTGCCATGGTCTGGGTCATCATCTCCCTCTGCGCCGCCGTTGCCATCGGGCTTATCGGCCGCGTCTTCTTGAGCCAGCCTCTGGTCGGCCCTGACGCGGAGACCGTCTTCATGGTGATGACCAGCGAGGTCTTCTACTCCTTCCTTGCAGGGATTATCCTCTGCGGCATTCTTGCAGCGATCATGAGCACGGCCTCGTCCCAGTTGCTGGTCAGTGCATCCGCGGTGTCTC
>JBMNTM010000222.1:0-3027 GCA_050945735.1 Desulfosporosinus sp. | reverse complement strand
GAGGAAAACTATTTTATTTTCCTCCTACTCGATTGTATTTAAAGAATTTATTATAAATCTTCCATAAATGTGTACGTTTCTACCATATGGGTCCTGTAATGCGGTGGAGCGGCTACAGCATTAGGTTGAACCATCCAATAGGAGACTTGGAATGATTTCGTTGCCGGATCATACTTGTTCACACCAGAAGGATCAAGCAGCGCACTTCGGGTATTGCCTGCAGGCTGACCATAATAATTGGTTACCTCAATTACATTACCATCATTATCGAACTTGAAAATTGGTGCAAAAGAACCCCATCCACTAAAAGAGGTAGCAGTAGACATTGGATAAATGTAGTCTCCGAAGACAATCTCATCGAACATCACGATCGATTGTCCATCGTAAGTCTGTAATTGCACTGTGAAATCTTCACCCGGATATTGCAAACCCCACTGATAGGTTACATGGTAGAAATCACCGGCAATTAAATGCTCCATTGTTCCGGTCATCACATAGCGTCCCTCGTACTGATGTTTTAATTTCAACTCGTACAAGAGTTGACCGAAATTACCACTAATTATATAGCCCGATTTGTCAACACTTTTTATTCTGACAAGCACAAACTGAGCCGTAGGCTCCAATAAATGTGTATCAATATTAACGGGGAAAGTAACCGAACGCTCACCTTTTGGAATTGTAACAGTAGCAGGGATTGTAATTCCAGATGCTGAAAAGATCTGTACCTCTTCATCCGGCAATTTTTCTTCCGAATATTTGTCAGATAAAAGTTCTCTTATTTGCTTGATCACAGTAGCCCTATCCGTTACAAGCTCCAACGTTACAACAATATCCTCCTGCGCCGGTTTGTCTGCGGCAAGTCGAAGCTCACGCATATAGTCTCTCTTGCCCTGATCGAGTGAAGTAATTGCGACAGTATGTGTTCCTCCTGCAGGGAGTTCAATAATTTTGTTCACATCCAGGTTGATCAATCCATATTTCTGATCCTCAATCATGGAATCATTCAAACAGGAGGTCATCCCCATGCCAAATGCAATAATGGTTAGGATCAATGTATATATTTTATTCATTTTCATAAATTTACAGTTTAAGTGTATTCCAATTAATTATCCCAAAATATTTTGGATGTCTGTGGGTCGATAGTTCCCTCAGCTGTTGCATTTGCAGCATTATACTGATACTCTTCTTGTGGGTATATCAAGCGTAAGGGTATCACTTTTGATCCTCTTGAATCAGAAACCGACAAGGGAACGTTTGGAATTCCTGTACGACGATAATCCGTCCAAGTTTCCAAACCATTGATACCACACATAGAGATGTACTTCTGTGTCAATATCAACTTAAGTTTATCGGTGTTGCCCTCTGAATTCCAGTTTGCAAATGGTCTGGAAAGATAAGTCGCCACCTCTTGGTCAACATCAATTACCTTTAACCAGCTAAACGACTCTTTCACAGCTGTCTCGTAAGTTGTTTTTGCATCTCCGGAGAGAGCTCCCCGTTGAATAGCTTCTGCTTGTAAGAATAAGCTTTCAAATGAGGTGAAAAACCATTGTGCCATATCCGGGCCTTTACCAATACCCAATCCTCTCTCAGGATTGTATGCTCCAGGACCAGTACCGGCTACGTCAGACGATTGAGCAGCGCTTTTGTCGTCACCGGCATATCCATAATCGAAACCATAGTAGTTTTCCCCATTTGTTGGAGACGAAGCTTCTGAGTAGAAGTACTTGTAGCGGATATCATTATTGTCCATCAATAAATGGAGGAAGTAATTGTTGGCCCTGTTAAAGTTGTCCAAACCTCCGGCATCATTAATTTTGAAGGAATTCCAAAATGGGTTTTGTTTACCCACATCTTTCCCATATTTGGGTTGCACTTCTGCAGTCTCACCAACACCCAAGAAGCCTCCGCCGTTTGCCACAATTTTATCAATTTCGGTCTTCATACCGGAAGTGCCCAATTTTTCGGACTGATGGATAATCAAACGCAAACGTTGTGAATTTCCCAATTTACGCCACATAGAGAGGTTACCTTTAAACATGATATCGGCAGTTGTCAAGTCAAGATTGTTCGCAACAACCGCACTCCTGAGCAACATGTCAGCCGAATCGAGCTGAACGATTAAATCGGCGTAAACGTCTTCGCCTTTGTCGTAGGGTGTGAGAAGGTTGTTCGCCAAATCGAATGCTTTGGAGTATGGTACATTGTTATATTGATCGACCAAATGCATGAAGCCGACCGACTTCAATATTTTGGCAATCGCAATGTAAGCGGTCTCTTCTCTAGCTTGTGCATTATTTTCAATCACATCCACATCTTTCAAAATATCATACATGTCGAGCCACGAAGAGCGTTGGAATGACGATGTAAGGTTATAGCCCTCCTCATCGGTGTTAGGCCCGTATGTGCCGGAACGAGACCAGTAACCTAACCAACGATGATATACATCATAATTAGTAGCAGAAAAAGCAGCCATTCTATGCAATGCACGGGGTAATACCAGGCTGGGGGTCATATTGTCTTCAATGGCTTTGTTCGGACTGTCGTTTATATCAAAGAATTCATCCTTACAGCCAGTAAATATTAATATCGAAAGTAATATGATAGATACTATTTTTTTCATATTCGTTTAAATTAAAGATTTATTAGAATCTTACAGAAACTGTTCCTCCGATAGTACGAACGGGAGGATTGACTGTTGCATTGGATATACCGGAAATATTACCCGTCAAGAAATCATTGTTTCCTCTAAAGTCGGGGTCGCTGTACACATTTGTTTTCGGTAACCAGAGTACAAGGTTTCTGCCGGTAAGGCCAACAGTAATGCCTTCCACAACACTCTGACTGGCAAATAGCGATTTAGGAAGATCGTATGTTATAGACAACTCTCTAAATCTCCAAGTGGCAGCACTGGTTATAAAGTTCGTAGCTACTCCACGATACATGTCGCCCGTAAAGAAATCATTTACGTCGGTAATCGTAATGTTGGTGTTCTCAATATATTTACCTGGATTGTCAGGATCTTCA
>JBMNTM010000221.1:0-3028 GCA_050945735.1 Desulfosporosinus sp. | reverse complement strand
ATCTGGTCTCCAAGCATTTTCGCTTCTTGAAGATCATGTGTGACCAAAATAACAGGGATCTGCCATTGCGCTTGGAGCTTCAGCAACTCTTGTTGAAGCGTACTCCGCGTGTCCTGATCGAGAGCCGAAAGAGGTTCATCGAGCAGTAAAAGTTCGGGCTCAGTCATTAAGGCTCGAGCAAGAGCCACTCTTTGCTTTTCCCCCCCTGAAATCTGATTGGGATAGCGGTCTTTAAGATGTCTTATCTTTAGCATCTCTAAAACATTGGAAACTGAAAGTGCTTTATTGGAAATACTCCCTTTTTTAGGCTTACCGTACATCACATTTTTCTCAACTGTCATATGCGGAAAAAGCGCATAGTCTTGAAAAACATAGCCAATACGCCGCTTGCGGATAGGAATATTAATATCCTGTTCACAAGAGCAAACAACCTGATCATTGATCCTAATTTCTCCCCAGGAAGGGGTTTGCAGGCCTGCTATACACTGTAGAATCGTCGTCTTGCCGGCACCGGAGGGGCCAACAAGGGCAAGAATTCCCTGCTCCAAGGAGATATCAACTTCAAGTTCAAAAGTTGGCAATTTTTTTCCAAAATAAGCCCTCAGCATTAGACTCCCCCTCCTCGCGATTCGCGTCGTAATCCCTTTTTCCAGTGATTAAGCCCATAAATTACCATAAAGCTGAAGAGGGTCATAATGATCACCAATATGCTCGCTTGCCGTGTGTCCCCGGCTTCATTGGCCATATAAATAGCAATAGGCATGGTTTGCGTCTTGCCAGGAATATTGCCCGCAACCATTAACGTTGCGCCAAATTCTCCCAGCGAGCGAGCGAAAGCAAGGACCAAACCGGCAACAACTCCATTCCAAGCTAACGGAAGGGTGATTGTAAAAAACACCCTTATTTCTCCGGCACCTAAGGTACGCGCTGCCTTTTCCAAATCTTGATCCACGCCCTCCACGGCAGCCTTTACAGATTGATACATTAAGGGAAAAGCAACAACCGTAGCCGCTATGATTGCGCCCGCTATGCTGAAGATAACTCTCGTATGAAACCATTGTTCCAATAACTTACCTATGGGACCATTCTTCCCAAATACGACAAGCAACATAAACCCAACAACTGAGGGAGGGAGTACCAGGGGCAAAGTCAGAACCGACTCCACTATATCTTTGCCCGGGAACTCCCGCCTGGCCATAAAGCTGGCTATTGGAATTGCGATACCCGTAACAATTATGACAGCAGCAAATGCGACTTTCAGAGATAAAATAATTGGAGTATAGTTAAATTCCATTAGACTCTCCCGAAAACTTATTATTTAATTAATGTCTTAAATCCGTATTTTTCAAAGACTTGTTTGGCCTCGGGACTTTGTTGTAAGAACGTTAAGAAATCTTCTGCAAGTTGTTTATTTTTCGTGGCTGCGATAATCGAAGCCGGGTAAACAATGGGGCTGTGACTGCTTGCCGGCACTACAGCGGCAACTTTAACTTTTGTCGACCCTTCACTATCTGAGCGATATACAAATCCAACCTCCGTATTCCCAGTTTCTACATAATTCAAAACCGCAGTCACATCTTTCGCCTGCACAAGTTTAGGCTCCAACGTATCCCAAAGCTTTAGATTCATCAAAGCTTCCTGCGCATATTTCCCGGCGGGTACAGACTCAGGCGTACCAATACCAATTTGGGCTTCACCAAGTTTGGTCAGATCGTCAAGCGAAGTAATCTTATCGTTGTCCTTCCCGGTAACAAGCACCAGCTCATTCCCCAGTAAGTCAATCCTGCTCTCTTTAACCAGCAGATTCTTTGTTTCCAAGTCATCCATCTGTTTCTTTCCGGCAGAAACAAACAGGTCTGCCGGGGCACCCTGCTCGATTTGTTGCTGGAGTGTGCCTGAGGATGCATAACTGATCGTCAGATTTACTTCCGGATTTTTTGCTTCATATATTTTCTCGATTTCCGTCAATGAATTTTTCAAGCTGGCTGCGGCAGACACCATGATTTCTGTGGGTTCTTTTGTTGAGTTTTTGCCATCCGCATTACAACCCATCGTCCCTAAAATTAATAGTATACCAAATACCAATAACCAAGAAATTTTCTTCACTTATTTTCCTCCTCATAAATTATATTTTGTTGATTGAGTTAGTCTATGTTTGGTTTGCATAACTAAAAGCTCGTGTCAGTATTGAATACGTCTAATATCACTACACCCCACTTTACTAGGAGGATTCATCATAGAATAGATTATATTTACTTTTCAATAAAATCCGAAAACCAATTTACCATACAGGCACAACATCCAGGGCATCACTCACACTAAACTTCATATTCTTACAGTGGGGACTTATTTATTTGATGTTTTTTCATCAAATTATTAAAAATGACTCCACAAAGATGTGGAGTCACACTAACAAAAGCTTAGATAGCTTATCCACCTCCTTTTCAATAGTGAAGGAATACCCGTTTCCAAGTACACCCCGAGGGCGAAATGCCCTGGCCGGTTACCATAGATTACTCCTTAGGTTAAACCCGGCTCGGAGATTAGAATATATTAAATTATCGTGTATTCGAGTAAATTTGGATCAAATTAAAGATTGGAGTTTAACTTAAGTAGGATGTTCACTGCACCTGGTTAATTTTGTTGGTTTATGCTATTTCCCTTTATATGCTATTCCTTTTAATTCATCGACTAATTCTATTCTACAACTAATCACCAAATATTAACTAACATATACCGTCTTGTTCTTATTATAGCATTGAAAAATTAATTTGTAAAAAAATATAAATGTACAGCCCGTTATCTAAAAATAAAAAATCAGAAGATAAATCATAGCAATGAAAATTGATAACAGCATTAATGGAAACGCAAATTTCATAAAACCAATGAAAGAAATGTGGACTCCATTTTTATCGGCCAGGCCGGCGACAATGACATTCGCAGAAGCTCCAATAAGCGTTCCATTGCCTCCTAAACAGGCTCCTAAAGACAAGGCCCACCAGAGAGGTTCTAAGCCAGTTTGCGAAAG
>JBMNTM010000220.1:0-3052 GCA_050945735.1 Desulfosporosinus sp. | reverse complement strand
ACTTGGAGCATCGGCTCAGAGTTCTTTTTTACCCTTTTTACGTTTTCTTTTTAGGAAAGCTACAAGGCTCGTTTAAACAAGCCAGACCTGTTATGAACTAAATCTCAAGGGGTTGTTCAGCATCCCCGACTTAAAACTACGTCTTCGGCCTCGTGGATCGGAACTAATTATACCCCCGCCAACTACTAGGTTTCCTTGATAAAAGACTACTGCTTGGCCAGGCGTTACTGCACGTTGTGGTTCGTCGAAACGGACCATCACTTCATGTTCTGCCCCTATTTCTCCGGGATAAACGGTTGCCCAAAATCCTAAAGAATTATAACGAATTTTAGCTTCAACTTTGAGAGGTTCTATTAAATAAGGGATGGATATCCAATTTAGATCAGTTGCCCAAAGTGTATCTGTAAACACATCCGAATCTTCCCCTAACACAACTTCATTTCTATCCGGATTCAGACCCACGACATACATCGGTTTACCGAAAGTTACCCCCAGGCCCTTGCGCTGCCCGACAGTGTAGTGAATGATCCCTTGGTGCCTGCCCAAACTATTTCCTTTCAGGTCCACAAAATGTCCGGGTTTTATTAACTCAAGGGAACGTTCCCTGATAAAAGAAACATAGTCGTGATTTGGAATAAAACAAATCTCCTGACTGTCGGGTTTATCGCCTACACCTAAACCCCGTTCGACAGCCATTTTCCGGACCTCCTCTTTTCGATATTCTGCCAGCGGAAAAAGGGTATGCGCTAACTGTTCCTGGGTTAACATGTACAGAGCATAGGTTTGATCTTTTCTCGTATCAGAACCCTTACTTAAAAGAAACCGTTCACTATTCGGATCGCGCAGGATTTGCGCATAATGACCGGTCGCTATATATTCTGCCCCCAGTCCACGCGCTTTACGGAGCATTTCCCCAAATTTAATATGTTTATTACAAGCCAAACAAGGATTGGGCGTTTCACCAGCCAAATAAGACTGTGTGAAATAATCCACCACAGTCTCCTTAAAATACGAACGAAAGTCCATAATGTAATGGGGAATTCCCAAGATAAAGGCTACCCGCCTGGCGTCATCAATGGCAGAATTTGCGCAACACCCTCCTTCCGCCTCAAGCCCTGACGCTTCCCAAATCTGCAAAGTAATCCCGATAACATCATAGCCTGCTTCTTGAAGCAAAGCAGCAGCCATGGCACTATCCACACCGCCGCTCATACCGACAACTACTTTCGGTTTGTTTGTAAGACCCATATTTCTTCTATTCCTTTTTCTGCTGTTTTTCACGATAATTCTCAATTGCCTTATGTAGTGCATCCGCAGCCAAGTTCGAACAGTGCATTTTCACTGGAGGCAGCCCTCCTAAGGCCTCGGCTACTGCCACATTCGAGATAGCCAGAGCTTCCTCAATAGTTTTCCCTTTGACCATTTCCGTAATCATACTACTGGTAGCAACAGCTGCACCACAGCCAAACGTTTTGAACTTTATGTCTTTAATAATGTCTCCCTCAATATCTAAATAAATACGCATAATATCTCCGCACTTGGCATTCCCTACTTCACCAATGCCATCCGGATTTTCAAGTTCACCAACATTCCGAGGATTCGTAAAATGGTCCATTACTTTTTCTGAGTATATCAACTTTATCAACTTCCTTTATTGCGCTTGATGAATAATTTGTTCATAAAGCGGGGACATCATGCGCAAACGCTCGACAATCTGCGGTAATTTTTCAAGAACATAGTCAATCTCTTCTTCCGTGTTTTGACGTCCTAAAGAGAGCCGCAGGGAGCCGTGTGCGTCCTCATGGGCTAATCCCAAAGCAAGCAGGACGTGAGAGGGATCAAGCGAACCCGAGGTGCAGGCCGATCCGCTGGAAGCGGCGATCCCCAACATGTCTAATGAAAGTAACAGTGACTCACCTTCTATATACTGAATACTGACATTAACATTGTTTGGCAAGCGCTTATCGCCAAGCGGCCCGTTCACTTTTACGTATTTAATGCGCTCAAGAATTCCGTTAATAAGTTTATCGCGCAGTCTCGTTTGGAGTTTGGCTTCTTCTGCCATCCGCTTTCCGGCCAGTTCGCAAGCTTTGCCAAAACCGATGATTCCCGGCGTGTTCTCTGTCCCCGAACGGTACCGCTTTTCTTGGCTTCCCCCGTGAATCAAAGGCACAATACGTACTCCCTTGCGAATATAAAGAGCACCGACTCCTTTGGGGCCGTAAATTTTATGACTTGACACCGACAGCAGGTCGATATTCATCTCTTTTACATTTATAGGTATCTTTCCAAGGGACTGAACCGCATCAACATGAAAGACAATGCCAAGTTCCTTTGCCAAGTCACCAATTTCGGCAATCGGTTGGATTGCGCCAACCTCATTATTGGCATGCATCACGCTAATCAAGATAGTATCCGGCCGAACAGCCTTACGAATATCTTCAACTGAGACAATCCCCTCAGAATCAACAGGGATAACAGTGAGCCCAAATCCATTTTTCTCTAAGTATTCACAGGTTTCCAGGACTGCATGGTGTTCAATGGCGGATGTAATAAGGTGTTTACCCTTTTTACGCATCGCTTCGGCTGTGCCTAAAATAGCCAGATTATCCGCTTCTGTTCCACCGCTGGTAAAGGTTATTTCCTCAGGGGTCGCTGCGATCAGCTCTGCAACTTGTCGCCTGGCCTCTTCTAAAGCTTGTTTCGTCTCTCTGCCAAAACTATGTACACTTGAAGGGTTACCATATTTTTCAGTATAATAAGTTGTCATTAAATTAGCAACTTCCCGGTCAACCGGCGTCGTTGCACTATGATCCAAATAAATTCGCCTCATTGGGCACCCTCCCCAGTCATATTATAATAAAGACAATTATCCTAAATATAGTATATATAAAGGCTTTTGTCTAACAATATCGACAGCTAATGTCACTGTCGTTGCATAAAATAATAAACAATTTGTCAAGTTTAGAATCAAAGAGCTATATCGAAAAAACTGGCTAAAAGCTGCAGAAATATCGCATAAATGCTGAAAAATAAAGAAAAATCCTTTATA
>JBMNTM010000219.1:0-3064 GCA_050945735.1 Desulfosporosinus sp. | reverse complement strand
CATGATCTGACTTTCAAACGAATATCTATTAATCGAAGGAGGAATGCCAAATGCGTATTATTATGTTCAAACGTCCATCGTGGCGTAATATAGTTCTCTGGGGTATTCTTTTGTTCGTCTTGGTCGCTTACCGTGAGAATGTAACAACTGTATTTTCCGGAAAATTAAAGCCGATATACTCTGCAACTGTCGACACCCCGGCAATCGGACTGACCTTTGATATCAGTTGGGGAGAAAAAACAACAGAGCCGATCCTTGATATTCTCAAACAGGAAAACATTCATGCCACGTTTTTCCTTTCCAGTCCTTGGGCAGATAAACATAAAGAACTAGTGCAGAGAATGGTGAATGAAGGTCATGAAATCGGTTCGCATGGCAACCGCCATATCGATCTGAATACCCTGAGTACCTCCGAAATCGAGAATGAGATTATCACTTCCCAACAAATCCTTGAACAAATAACCGGTCGTCCAATCCGCTTAATTCGTACACCCAACGGTGCTTATAATAATAAGGTCATATTAATCGCTCATAAGCTTGGATACAGGGTGATCCAATGGAGTGTGGATTCTCTGGACTGGAAAAGACCCGGTGCAACTGCGGTAATTAATAACGTACTCAACGGAATTCGACCAGGCGGTGGGGCTAAAGCTGGGGATATCATTTTATTTCATGCCTCAGACTCTGCACCAGATACCATTGGAGCCTTACCAACAGTGATTAAAAGCTTAAAAAGTAAAGGGTACCTCTTGATGCCTGTTGGCCAGTTGCTTGAACAAGCGAGCAGTACCTGGCCACCTGAAAGTATTCTAAAGGAAGATACTATAACTCCTGCCGAATAATTACCAATATCCATTTCCAACTACAATTGAACGCAAGATTCGATCAGCATTTTGTCGCGTATTCACTTGAGCGATTGATTTTTGAGCATCCGCTTTTAACCCACCTTCAAGCCCTCTTTTCAGTGCCCGTTCAAGCAAAGACTTACCTTCTTGCAGCTGCCCTTTACTTAAAGCATGAATCCCATTCACATAATCGATACACGCCTTTCCCCGGGGAAGCTCTTCCAGTGCGGAAAGACTGTCGGATAACTCCTGTATGTTGTTTGCATGAATAGCAAGCACAGCCTTTTTTGTCTGAAATAACGTATTCTTATTAAACCAAGTTTGAGCTTTGATTACTTGACTAAGCTCCTGCGCTTTTATCCATTGTCCTTCCTCTATAGCTAAATCGAAAGCCAGTGATAAGCATGCCGGATTTTTTGGTTCTAAACACTGTGCTGCATCGAGCTCGTTCAGAGTTACTTGATAATTACCGATGATCAGCGCGGCTTGTGCCAATATCAAATGCCTGAGGGTTTGCGCATGCTTGGACATCTTTTTCCAATTCAGTGCCTCATCTGCCAGCAAGCGACTTGATTCCTCCGCATCACCTTTGGCCAATGATATCATTCCTTGCCCCAACTGAACCAGCTGTTTATTGTCCAGTAAGCTTAAGATATTCTCTGCTTTAGGAATCTCACCTTTTTGCATGTTGAGCAAAAACAACCAAAATTGATGCTTATCGTCTTGATACAAAGCTAGTGCAGACTCTAAGTTCTCACCCCCAACATTCAGTTCAACCCATAATGATGCATCTCGAATTACTCCTAGTTTATTTAATAAACCACCATGTACTTCCCACCACTGTAATTCCTCTTGTACCTTTTGAACGTCGTAAACGCTTTTTGCAACTCTTAAGCGATTCATCCGCCATATAAAAGGTGAGGTTATAACTATTAGCGTAATCAAAATTAAAAGCAAAAACGTAGTCTGGCGTCGTTTCCATTTTTGTCTTCTTAACATATATCCCCCGTTCTATAGGAGGGTATCTATTAATGTCCCCTCCATGATGCGAAGCCTTCTCCCACTACCTCAGGCACCTCAGAAATTGCCATAAATGCCTGTGGATCTTGCTTACGTACAATTTCTTTTATTTGGGATAATTCTGTACGGTTTATGACACAATAAACCACTTGTTTAGCCTCTCCAGAAAAAGCCCCGGTTGCTTGAAAAAGTGTCACCCCCCGATCAAGCTTAGATAAGATTTCATCAGCAATTATTTTGGGATAGTTTGAAAACACCATAACCGACTTGGAGTGACTCAAACCTTCCTGTACAAGATCAATGACTTGAGTAGCAATAAACATATAAATCATAGCATACATGGCCATTTCTGGTCGAAATAAGAATGCTATACAAAGAAATATGGCTGCATCAATTCCCAGTAATATCTGACCTACACTAAAGGGAGTTGTTCTAGAAAACAATACCGCTAAAATGTCTGTTCCACCTAGTGAACCTCTGGAACGAAATATTATACCCATCCCGATCCCTGAAAGGACTCCTCCGAATACTACAGAAAGCAATGTATCATAAGTCAATGCAGGAAGATGCACGGTCATAGAGAGCGTAGCAGAGAATACGGCAACACCCAAAATACTCATAATTAAGAAATTCCGTCCCACCATTCGAAAACCCAGAATAAAAAGTGGAATATTCAACAAGAGAATAGTCCAGCTTACTTGCCATTGAAATAAGTAATGTAAGATAATGGCAATTCCTGTAACCCCTCCATCAGCAATTTGGTTGGGGATAATTAGTGTATTTATACTAATACTTACTATTGTTGCACCTATTACAATTCCGACAAACTGTTTTATCAATTGTAGGTTAAAATATTTACGAATACATCTGAAGTGCAATAGAACATGTCCCCAGTCCAATAAAATCCCTCATTTAAGTTTAGTTTAGAGTATTTATCCTTGTTGAATTATACTTTAGAGTCCTCAATGAGGCAAATCTTCAGGCTTTTATAATCTATATACAAATTCACACCTTATTTATTCTGCATTTCTTTTCACTAATTAAAATGTCTTCCCCTTTCCTAACATCTTTTTTCAGACTACGTTTAATGTGTCATATCGCTGCTTAACAACACATTAACAAGGTAAGTTGTAAAATGAATTGCCCAAACATAAGAAAATAGAGTGACTCAAGTCAGAACCTCTGATAATGTTTTAAGT
>JBMNTM010000218.1:0-3077 GCA_050945735.1 Desulfosporosinus sp. | reverse complement strand
TCTTATTGTTACAGGAAGAAGCTCATCAAAAAAGAATGGCTCGTACGATGATGTTAAAAAGGCGCTTTCTCAAACAGGAGTAGATTATGTACTTTTTGATGAGGTTGAGGAGAATCCATCTTTAGAAACGATAGAAAAAGGAAGCGATATAGGAAAAAGAAATCATGTGGAATTTATTATAGGTATTGGTGGCGGTTCGCCTATGGATGCTGCTAAAGCTATAGCTGTATTTGTAAAGAATCCGGAGATAAATAAAGAAAATATTTTTAGTGCAGGAAAACTTGAAAGTATTCCGGTGGCAGCTGTTCCCACAACTTCGGGAACTGGTTCAGAAGTTACTCAATACAGCATAGTGACTTCCAATAAGGAAAAGACAAAGAAAAATCTAGGACAAAGGATATTTCCGAAAGTTGCTTTTATTGATATTAAATATACTTTTGCTCTTCCTTATGATATCACTGTCAATACCGCTATCGATGCTTTTACTCATTTAGTAGAAGGGTATTTAAACGCTAATAGCACTTATATGTCAGATATTTATGGAGAGAAAGGTTTTGAGTTATTTAAATACTGTTTTGAAAAATTAATAAGTAAAGATTTGAATCAAGAATTTAGAAAGAAAATCATGATGGCTTCAGTTTTGGGTGGGATACAAATTGCACAAAATGGAACATCACTACCCCATGGAATGGGATATCCACTGACTTATTTTAAAGGACTTCCTCATGGACTTGCCAATGGCGTTTTGACTATAGAGTACTTAAAAGGCTTCAAAGATCAAAGCAAGATAGAAAGAATGTTAAACATTTTAGAGTTGAGCCATTTAGAAGAATTGGAGAAAATTTTTAACAAATTGATTGATGTGAAAATTGATATAAGTGCAGAGGAGATTAATGAATATTCCAATAGCTTTTTCATGAAGAAAGATAAGTTAAAAAATCACCCGGAAGAAGTAGGATTTGAAGATATAGCACGTATTTATCGTAAGAGTCTGCTCATGAGACAGGGGACAGTTCGAGCCCACTGATCAAAGGTGCTTTTCAAATGTTAACCGGTAATGAACACCAGAGTCCATTTCTTCACGACATTCTTAGATGTAAATATAGTAGGACAGCCGTTCTCACAGACAGCTGTCCTGTTCTGTTAGGCGGCAGAAAACTACCGGATTACTACCTTCTTAAAATGATCGCGATAAAATTTTAGGTATTTGCCGCCGCCGGCTTACATGGTCTTCCGGTCACCCCGCGCGTATTTTATCAAAAAATCACAAAAATCCAATTTTTTCATATATTGCAGTACAAGCCTATTCAAGGTTAATTAATAGGATTTTGGTAGAATTACGAAACGCGAGGTGGGAAACACATGAATAATAAGATATACGACTATATTGTTATCGGAACGGGCCCAGCAGGTACTATACTTGCTAGAAAACTTAGTGATCATCGCAGAAACTCTGTATTACTGTTGGAAGCCGGTGAGAATAACGATAATGATGAGCAAATACGAAAATCCACTTTTGCTCCTGTGTTAGATAGCCTTTTCTTTCCCCAGTATTTTTGGCAGGGAGAGGGCACAGCACAAGAGGATGTGAATAATAGGATATTCCGGTGGACAGGCGGCAGGCTTTTAGGCGGAGGCTCTTCCGTTAACGGACAACAATATGTTCGCCCTACCAATGCTGTATTCAATGAATGGGAAAACTATCTGGGGCCGCTTTGGTCACCGCAAGCAGTCATTAATAGATTTAAAGAACTGGAGAGATATAATGGTTTAACAGATAATCCGGCAGCCCGTGGGTATAACGGACCACTTGATGTGAGGCAAGCCCCCGCCATACCAACAGCGATGAATGAAAAAATCGTTTCGGCAATCGTACAAGCAACCGGTTTTCCAGAAATTCTCGATTATAATAATCCTGATACACCTTTAGGCCCATTTACGCGCTGGCAGTTAACCCAAAGACCGAATGGAAAGAGAGAAAGTGCATCAAGAGCGTTATTAACACCGAATGTAGTTAATAATGAGGGTTTTGGCGTAAATGGACGAAGTCTGAGAATAATAACCAAAGCAACTGCCCTGCGAATAACTTTCGATGGTAAACGTGCGGATGGTGTAGTATACTTGCGTGAAGGCGTAGAATATGATGCTTTTGCACGTAAAAAGGTTATTGTGGCTGCGGGCATTAACAGTCCAAAACTTTTAATGCTTTCAGGTATTGGACCGGCGGATGTTCTTTCCGCTGCGGGCATAAAAGTAATTGTTGATAATCAGAATGTTGGCAGGCATCTCAGCAATCACACTATCAATTTAGCAGTATTGTCCACCAATCCGAATGATCTCCCCTTGCCGCCTAATGATCCAAATGCCCTTTATATTGGTGGAGCCTTCCTGCCTGATCCAACAGGGGTAAATCCGGAAAGACGTGCCTTACAATTCATATCATTGTTTGCTGAAGGCACCCTCCTCTTTGGGTTTGCTATCCTGTTACCGAAGAGTCGTGGCACGGTAACAATACAAGCTGATGATCCTTTCAGATGAAGGGTATTTCAGTGATCCGGCTGATTTAGAATTAACTAAAAATGCCTTTAAAATTTATGTGAAGGATATTGTTGCCAAGCTAAGTGCCATCGATCCCAGTTATCAACTTCTGTCCCCGACCCCGGACATTCTCGATGACGATGCCAAGCTTGAAGCCTTTATCAAGCAAACAATGTTAGAGGCCTATCATGAACAAGGGACTCTGCGCATGGCCCCATCTCCAGATGAGGGAGTTGTTAATTCACGTGGCGAGGTTTTTGGTGTAGAAGATTTGATTGTGGCGGACAACTCGATAATGCCCTTTCCAGTTGACGGGAATACGCAAGCGCCCGCATACCTCATGGGCTTAACAATTGCAAAACAACTCCTTTTAGGTAACTAGAAGTTGGCCTTCGTTTTAAATGTTAAGGGATAATAACTCAACTTTCCCACCAATAAATATAAAGCAAACCCTTAGTTAAACAGCAATGTCAGGCGACAAGAAGCAATCGCTGTTTTAGGGACGGTGGAATTGCATTCAAAAAAGTATCCATAATTGT
>JBMNTM010000217.1:0-3095 GCA_050945735.1 Desulfosporosinus sp. | reverse complement strand
CTATAAAAAGAAAAAAGCCTTGGTGGCCGTTTTGCTTTCTCTTGCGGTGATTGTTATCGGGCAATTAGCGATAGTCGGGGTGAGAAGCGGCTTTGGACTTCGCGGGGCAGGAAGCGTGGAGTTTCCCATACTTGTTCTATCAGTAGTGGTAAACACCATCCTGCCGCTTTTTACGGCCTTAGTCGCCATTGATAGTTTCTCAGGCGAATTTTCACAAAATAGTATGCGCATCACCTTAACCCGGCCGGTGAGCCGTTTCAAGATCTTTACTGCTAAGATTACCGCTATCATAATATTCATTTTGGTCACGCTTTTATTATTACTTATTTTTTCTTTATTGGCCGGGTTTATATTTAATACTAATTCGGCAACCTTAGGTTCCTTGTCCCGGACAGTGTTATCTTATTTCGTCAGCCTACTTCCATTGATAATTTTGGCTTTAGGGATTGTTCTTTTAGCGAATCTTTTAAAGAGTGGCATATCCGTTTTTTTCGTATCCATCTTGGTATTTATCGTATTAACAATCCTCGGTGTGGTCTTTTCCCGGTATTCCAGTTTACTGATAACGACACAACTTGGCTGGTACAATTTATTTTTAGTAAACTCTTTTCCCCTTGAAAAAATTGTAAGGCAATTTTTGATCATGCTGGGATCTGGTATAATGTTATTTACAGCAGGGTTTTACTTATTTGATAAAAGGGAATTCTAAGGGTGACGGTATGAACCTCAGAAAACGTTTGATTTTAGCCAACGCTTCAACAGTGATCATCCCCATGGTGATTACTGTTCTTATTGCTTTGGCTTCTTTTTATGTTTTCAGTAAATTGTTGGGTATGGACCTATCATTCGAAAATTATCAAAAGCTATCCCAAATCAAGTTTGATCTCCTGTATAGTAAAACGAATATTTTGCAGCACTCACCGGAGGTAATCGAGGACGATAATTTTCAAAAAAATCTCAAGGAACAGCTTGCAGAAATTAATGGAGAGCTTGTGCTGATTAAAGATGAAGAGATTATTTTCTCTTCGCGCAACTTCAGTAAAATTGATATAGCCAAGTCTTTGGAAGCAGGGAATACGAAGGGGGGAAGAGAACCTGTCCTCATCGGAGAAGTTTCTTATGCCGTTCACTTGATTGAACTCAGGTTTAAGGATGGTGCTCCAGGGAAGGTGCTGCTCCTGGCTCCGATGGGTCGCTCGGCTACAAACCTGACAGTATTTCTTGTGTTAATCGGTGTTTCGTTTCTCCTGGCATTTTTGGTGACAAATATTGCTGTTTCCTATCAATTTTCCCGCAGTATTTTAAGCCCGCTGCATAATTTGCAAACTGCAGCTAAGGAAATTAGTCTGGGCAATCTCGAACACCCTATTGTTGAAGAAGGAGACCAAGAGATTCAAGCGTTGTGCCGTGATCTTGAACTAATGCGCATCAAGCTTAAAGACTCAGTGCACACGCAACTGAAGTATGAAGATAACCGCAAAATGCTAATTTCCAGTATTTCGCATGACTTAAAGACGCCTGTGACCTCGATCAAGGGCTACGTGGAGGGGATCCTGGACGGAATAGCGGATTCTCCTGACAAAACGGAGCGCTATTTAAAAACCATAGCCTCAAAGGCTTGCCAGGTTGACCAAATGATTGATGATTTACTCCTTTATGCCAAGCTGGATTTAAACCAGATTCCCTTCGAGTTTGAGAGAACTGACATCGCGGAGTATCTCAAGCTCTGTGTATCAGAGATTGAACCGGAGTTGGAATGCAGTCAGATCAAAATCTCGCTTCATAATAAGTTGGAACAAAAACAACAATCTGTGTTGTTAGATCGAGAGAGAATGAAACGAGTGATTATGAATATTCTGGATAATTCTCGTAAATACATGGATAAAGATCAGGGCGAGATTAAAATTCTTTTAAGAGAAACTCCTACCAGCCTAATTATTGAACTGCGTGACAATGGTTCAGGGATCAGGGAAGAGGATTTACCGTACATTTTTGATCGTTTCTATCGGTCAGACATGGGTCGCAGTAAAGGCAGCGGTCTGGGGTTAGCGATCGCAAAGCAAATCATAGAAGGTCATAATGGTAGAGTATGGGCTGTTAGTGACGGGAAGGAGGGGACCGGTATCATGATTTCGCTGAGTAAAGCATGATACCGGTAAAGAGAAATGAAAGAGAAGATCTTGATTATTGAAGATGATCTCAGCATTGCTGAATTACAGAAAGACTATCTTACTGTTGCCGGCTTCGACGTTAACGTGTGTTGTGATGGCCCGGAGGGATTAAAAGTACTTCAAGAAAACGAAGTTGACCTTTTGATTTTAGATATCATGCTCCCGGGCATGGATGGCTTGGAAATCCTGCAGAGCATGAAGGAGGAAAAAGATATCCCGGTTCTCCTGGTTTCAGCAAAAAAGGAAGAAATTGATAAGATTAAGGGTCTAAGCTTAGGTGCCGATGATTACATCACAAAACCTTTTAGTCCAGGTGAATTGGTTGCCAGGGTAAAAACGCATCTGGAGAATTATGAGAGGCTAAAACAGCGCTTTAGTGAAGGAGTAAAGCAAGGGAATGTATTGAAAATTCGTGGACTAAAGATAGATAAAGACTCCCATCGAGTCTTTATCCGTGGACAGGAAGTAAGTATGGCACAGAAAGAATTTGGTTTACTCTTGTACTTGGCCCAAAATCCGAATCGAGTCTTCGGGCGTGAGGAATTATTCGAACGCGTTTGGGGTTTAGATGCTTTGGGAGACGCCGCTACGGTTACTGTCCATATCGCTCGTGTACGTGAGAAAATTGAAAGTGATCCATCAAATCCCCAATACATAGAAACGGTTTGGGGTGTCGGTTATCGGTTTAGGGTATGATATCATTTTCTATGGAAAAGCCAAGAAGCTTATTTCCATAATTAATTTTGATCTGGCTTTATTTGTTTATACATTGAGATATGATATGGTTTTATTAAAAAATAAATTTATCATAAATCAATTACTCAACTTTCGCACCGTTAATATTAGCTCAAATGCACTCTAGAGTTGAGTTTAGACAAAAATAAATTTGATCCTTGACAGAAAAACACCTTTCAAAATTGGTAA
>JBMNTM010000216.1:0-3123 GCA_050945735.1 Desulfosporosinus sp. | reverse complement strand
GATTTATCAAGGTTTTTTAGGAATTGTTAGTCTGGTTTTTGCTTAAGGCGGTCAAGTCAGGAGCGTGAATAGTAGTTCAAAATTGTCGAGTTTTGTCCAATATCAAAAAGGTTCTCAGTTTTTTGCTGAGAACCTTTTTGTGCATGCTCCCCATATAACAGAGTTCTTGGCATCAGGTGGAGTTTTTACTCCATCTGATGCTTAGAAATCGCTATTCGGGAGCTGTACCAGTTTTAAGGCTTCCTCTTCAAGAAAAGGAAGCCTTAAAACTGTTTATCAGATAAAAAAGGGATTTAAGTCGTTGATACAGAAATTAACATGGATACCTTGATAAAGGAGCTGTCCGTAATCTGTGGAGAATAAACAATCCCTGGGGAAATATGGCGAAGAAAACGCGGCTCGTATAGTACAAGAAGCCGGTTTAAGAATTATTACTCGTAATTATCGTTGTCCGAAAGGCGAGATGGACATTATAGCGTGTGATGATGAAACTTTGGTCTTCATAGAGGTGCGCACACGTCAATCGTCTTTTAGAGGGTGGGGCGAAGAGAGTATTACTCAAAAAAAGGCCCAACGCTTACAAGTAATTGCTGCATTTTATGTGCTGCAACAGGGGTATAAGTGCTGGCCGGCAATGAGGTTTGACGTAATTGCAATTCGGTGGATTGCAGAAAACCCTGAAGTTAAGTGGATAAAAGCTGCATTATAAAAGTATAAACAGATTTCTAACCGTCAGATGGAGTTTTACGCCACCTGACGGTTAGAAATCGTTATCCTGGATCTGTACAGTTCTAAGACTCCCTCTTAAAGAAGAGGGAGTCTTAGAACTGTTAGCTATCGGATAAAAAATAATGTAGAAAATATGGAAAGAATAAATTTGGGCGAAAAATTCTATCAGAAGGGGGAAAATATATGTTTGCTGCGGTTTTTGGAATGACAGTCTTAGGGTTACAAGCACACTTAATTCGTGTGGAAGTTGACGTGGCAAACGGTCTGCCAAGTTTTGATCTGGTTGGGCTTCCGAATATAGCTGTGAGAGAGGCACGGGATCGAGTCCGCTCGGCAATACGGAACTCCGGTTATCAATTTCCACTGCAGAAAGTTACAGTTAATTTAGCTCCCGCAGATTTACGCAAAGAAGGCGCTGGCCTTGATCTGCCAATTGCCATCGGGATATTAGCTGCGACTGAGCAGTGCCATTGTCCTAACTTGGATAAGTATGTTTTCTCCGGCGAACTATCGTTAGAGGGGACACTTCGCGCTGTTCCGGGTGTATTAACTATGGCTATTACTCTGAATCAGGGGAATAATAAACTAGAATTGGCAGGGGAGAGTGTTGCCGAGGAGTTACGCCTAATTGTTCCTCCCGATAATTTGGCTGAAGCTCGTCTTGTGAATGCGCTAGAAACACATAGCACTGCCACCTTAGGGCAAATCGTGCAGGCACTTGAAAAAAAGCATAACTTTGACGATACGATCTCCACCCAGCTGCCGCGAGCTGAATCAGGTAATGGAAGTCCGGTTGATTGGGCAGATATTCATGGACAACAACATGCTAAACGAGCTTTGGAGATCGCCGCTGCAGGGGGACATAATGTCATTTTGGTTGGGCCGCCCGGATCGGGTAAGACGCTCCTGGCAAAGGCCTACTCAGGAATCCTTCCCCAATTAAGCGAGCAGGAAAGCATTGAGGTCACTCAGCTATATAGTGTTAGTGGGCTGCTGAATTGTAATGGTTCTTTGGTTCAATATCGCCCTTTTCGAAGTCCTCATCATACCATCACCAAAGTAGGAATGATTGGGGGAGGGCGCGATTTACGCCCCGGTGAGTTAAGCTTTGCAAATCATGGGGTGTTATTCTTAGATGAGCTGCCGGAGTTTGCGCGTGAAGTTTTGGAATGTTTAAGGCAGCCTTTGGAAGATCGGGAATTGACGATCACCCGCCAAGCTGGGAGTATTACCTATCCTGCTCATGTCAGCGTTATAGCCAGTATGAATCCATGTCCCTGTGGTTTTTATGGTGATCAGGGCAGAGTGTGTCATTGCACACCTCTGCAAATTCAAAATTATCGGGGAAGAATTTCCGGCCCGCTTTTGGATCGCTTTGACATGCATATAGAGGTGCCAAGGCTGAAATATACCGAATTAAAGAATAATGATAATAACGAGTATTCAAGTGCGGTTCGGGAGCGAGTAATGGCCGCCCGCAGCAGACAATGGGCCCGTCTGGGAGTTGCAAAAACTAATGCCGAAATGACGGCTAAAGAAACGAAAGAATATGGTAAGTTGACTCCGAGTGGGGAGTCTCTCTTACAGAGGGTTTTTGATAGCCAACATCTCAGTGCTCGCGCGCATGACCGAATTTTAAGGGTTGCCCGTACGATCGCGGATTTAGGAGGTTCGTCAGATATACTCCCGGAGCATCTTGCTGAGGCCATACAGTTTCGTTCATTGGATAAACGGTTGGAGATATAATATTAATATTGGCTATTTTTGTAATTATTGTAAAAGTAACCACTAAAGTTGATACGAGAAAATTAGAATTTAGTGGATTAGTAAATGTAAGGAAAATTTTATGAGGAGCAGAGAATCATGAACAAATATATTGGGTTAGCCTTGGAAGAAGCTAAGAAGGGGATGCTCGCAGGAAAAGGTGGCCCATTTGGTGCTGTGGTAGTTAAAGATGGGAATGTGCTCAGCATAGCCAGCAACGAAGTATTATCTTCAAATGACCCAACGGCACATGCGGAAATTCTGGCAATCCGTCGGGCAAGTATAAAATTGAAGAATTATGATCTTTCCGGATGTATTATCTATGCGACTGGTAAACCCTGTCCGATGTGCCTTGCGGCAATTATTTGGGCAAACATCAAGCAAGTTTATTATTCAGCCTCTGATGAAGAAGCTGAAAAAATCGGTTTTCGTGATAGTATGATTTTCCGGCATATCCGTGGCGAGGAAAGCATCCTTGAGATGAATCAGATCGAAAGCGAAGCAGTTCTTGCACTTTATGAGAAATACAGTAAGCTGGGGAAAATCACTTATTAATATAATAATTCTGAATGTAAGTTGTGATTCCACTGCAAAAACAGGTTGTTTAACCCCTATGGGGGTTTTCAATAG
>JBMNTM010000215.1:0-3126 GCA_050945735.1 Desulfosporosinus sp. | reverse complement strand
ATCTACATCCAGTATTTCACCAAATTTAATCAGAACATCACCATAATGAACATTCTTTACTGTACCTTGCTGATAATTTAATTCTGCTCGTGAAAGCGAGTTGTTTTGTAAATATATGAAGATTTCCGAGAACTTACGCTGTTCCCAAGCATCAGTAAATCCAGCAAATCGAATTTCCGGAACATTGCTGCCGTTTTTTGGAAACATTTTTTCAAGCATCGCTTTTTTAATATTTTTTAGTTTCAAAAGCTTACGCTGATGAAGGGTGATAAGGTTGTCCAAGCTGACGAAAAGCTCTGCTATTTTAGTCTGTTCCTCCTTAATTGGGACACAAACTTCAATGTCCTCAATATCTGAACCATTATAGGAAGGCAATGCCCCGACTTGTGCATAACGTGGTAAGGAGATTGTTTCAAATAAGGTTTTCCCGAAATCCACATCCCATGAGCCATCAAAAATATAAGCCATTGTGTTGTTGTCGATTAGGAACGGAATCCTCACAATCCGCTTTCTATCAAGCATTATCGCAGCTCCGACCTTTGCGAAAATGACACAAGGGACACCCTCTATAGGTTTCCAATTCCGGCGTTGAAGTTGTTCAAAACTCACATAGTTATTAGCGATCTTCATCTCGTGTTCATTTCCAAGATTGTTCATATCGGAAACTTTAAAAAATGGTAAACCGTCAGACCCACCTTGTTCACTTTCTGAGAAACCAATTCCTGATTGTGTTTTCCCTAATTCGCTGAGCTTACGCTGTTCCCAAGCGTCGTTGAAGCCTTTGAACCTGATCGCAGGCACTTTTGCTTTTTCAGGCATTTTACTCACCTCCCAGCAAGGTTTTCAGTTCAGCAAGACCCTTAATATCCACATCGCTGCCGGTGAGCTGTTCAATCATGGATGCAAGCGTTGTTTCTGTTTCTTTTATTTCATCTTCCACATCGGAAAAGGTAGTATCGTATTTATCCGCCAGTGCCTGCACCTTGGCTGTGAGTTTGTCGAGGATGACTTCAGGCATCTTTCCTAATTCTACTATCAGAGGAGTGATCCATTTTAACTCCAGCAAAGAGTAGACTTGCTCGTCTGTCAGGTTTTCAATGGTTTCTTTGGTGAGTAAATGCAGTTTGGCTGAATCAGTCTTAATAATTTTCTTTAGTTCCTTTTCTTCGTCGAGGAAGGTTTTGACGGAGAGGAGTATGCCCTCTGGGCTATCCTCTGCATAATCTGCCGCATCGTGCCCCTTGAGCAGATCTTTAGCCATTTTAATCAATGGACTTGCCAAAAATGCGGTGTTATCGTCATTCAAAACATCCGTCAAATCTTCTTTTTCTTCTTCCGTCAGTGAATCAATAATTTCTTGCTTCTCGGCAGTAACCTGCGTGAGGCGTTCTTCTTTTTCTTGTAGGGCTGTTGCTTCCTCATGAAGCAGCGTTTCTTGCACTAGCTCAAATGGGATGATTCTGCCTAGCCAGCCTTCTTGCACTTCAACATCATGGCCATTTCTTTTCTTTACAACCATATTAGGGTCCACTTGTTTCGTAGCCTTGAAACCTTCTGTTTGAATCATTTCTAAGTCAACGGCTATCTTGTCCCACTCATCATTAAGGAGTTGATAAGCATTGTATTCATCTACAAGAGGTACAGGTGTAAGACGACAAAAAATTTCACGGCTAAGCACTTCTTCTTCTTTGGATATATTAACAGTTTCCATTCCATTCACAAGATGGCTGTATAGCATGGAATCAAAACCTTCGAAAGCCCTCGCGTAGTTTTCTTTGAAAGCGATCACATCTGGATGGTTTTTTATAATGTCCTTGAGATTACCCTCTGCCATATGTACATGCTCGCCAGAGTCCTCCGTAAATAAAGCTGTCTTCAGCTCAGGGAAGGCCTGCCAGTAGGCAGAGAGTTCTTCAATTTCCTTTTTCGGTATGCCCCCGAACATGGATGCGTATATGTCCCAGCTTTCAGGAGCCTCGGACGAATCCACATAGCGTGGGATGTTGAGATTGTATTCGTTACTCCGAATCTCGCTACGTCTGACTACACGAGCAAACTTCGGCACATCTTTTCGTTCAGCTACCGTATCGACGATTCGTTTGATATCTGATGCCTGTAACTTGTTATTTTTGCCGACCTTGATAAAACCCTTGGAAGCGTCGATGATAAGTACGTCCGTCTTCTCGCGCTTTTGCTTAAGCACCATGATGATGGTTGGTATGCCTGTGCCGAAGAAGATATTAGCTGGCAGTCCGATAATGACATCGATATGGTTGTGCTCAATCAGGTTCTTACGGATTGTACCTTCTTCGCCACCCCGGAATAAAACACCGTGAGGAAGAACGATGGCCATGATGCCATCGGGCTTGATGTGATACAGGTCGTGCAGTAAAAAGGCGTAGTCTGCTTTACCTTTTGGTGCCAGACCAAAACGGGCATAGCGAGGGTCAGTGTCTTTACCTTCCGGATCCCAGTTTTGCGAATACGGTGGATTGGAAACAACCGCATCCACATAAAGCGGGTTGTAGGTGCCGACTGGATCGTTATCTTCAAAATATGGCCAGTCCTCCTCCAGAGTATCGCCGTTACGAGTCGTGATGTTTGACGGCAAAATGCCACGCATGACCAGATTCATACGAGTAAGGTTGTACGTGTTTTGTTTAAGCTCTTGAGCGTAGTATTTGATGTTGTCATCATCATCGATGTGCTTGGCAACGCTGCGCCCGATATTAATTAGCAGGCTGCCCGAACCGCTCGTCGGATCATAGATCTGGATTTCCTTACGATCTTTCAGGTGATCAGCAACGATTTCACTGATCAAAAGCGATACTTCATGCGGCGTGTAAAATTCTCCTGCTTTCTTGCCTGCGTTCGCTGCAAAGTTGGAAATGAGATATTCGTAGATGAAGCCTAAAACGTCATAGTCCTGTTTGCCGTCCATCGGTATATCTTTAATCAGCTGTATGAGATCGCTGATGGCTTTCGTCTGGGCACCGGAGCTCTCGCCCAACTTGGATAGACCTGTTTGCAGGGTATCAAAAATGCCGTCAAAGACTTTTTTGTAATTGCTGTCAATTAGACGGTTAAATGCAGAGAGCGCATCACGCACATGGGAAACATCAAAAT
>JBMNTM010000214.1:0-3137 GCA_050945735.1 Desulfosporosinus sp. | reverse complement strand
AATTAAAGGAAAACGTGAAGGGGGGAAATGAAGGGGAGAAAACTAAAAGAGATAAAGCGAAAAAACTAAAGAAAAGAAAGCCTGAAGAAGAGAAAACACGAAGAGGGGAAAACATGAGCAAGCTTCAATTATATGCCAAGGTGGTCCGTTTGTTTCTGGGCAAAAAGATTGTGACCGATGCGGATATCGGTAAGTCCTACAACCTGGTCTGCAATACCTATTCGCAGACATTTCTAAGCGCGATGCATCAATATAACGATGAGATGATTTTGGAACTAAGCAAACACCTTGATCAGCGGGGGATTTTAAATGTCTTGGATTTAGCAGCCGGAACCGGTTATAATTCCCTGGCGATCAGAAAACTGTTTCCCACCGCCAACCTAACCTTAGTTGATATTTCTACCGGTATGCTGAGCATTGCAAGAAAAAACCTCCGTGAAAATGCTTCCTTTGAAACAGACGACATGCTGCAATATTTAGAAAACTGTGCTGATCTCATGTTTGATCTTATAGTATGCGGTTGGGCCATTAAGTATAGGCCGCCGCTTCAAATCATCAGGCAATGCCGAAGGGTATTAAAACCAGGCGGTACCATCGCTGTCATCGTCAATACGAAAAATACTTTGCCGCAGGTTGCGTGCATCTATCCTCAGTTACTGGCTAAGCATACAGATAAAATTTCCAAACTGATGCTGCAGCTTCCTAACCCCAAAGATTTAAAGGACTTTGACAACTGGTTCCTGCAGAATTCATTTTCTGTAATCAGGAGCAAGGAAGGATTTCATGATTTTAACTTCAGAACTAGTCAGGAATTAGCTGAATTTGTTGTATCCACCGGTGCTCTGGCTGGTTTTGATGTAATGCTGGATCTTAGAAATCCTGACGTTCAAGCCGATATGGTCCGGCTGTTTCAAGAACATCATCTTACCAAGGCTACCCATCGCTATGTCTATGGTATTTATAAAAAGAAGGCCGCAATCTGAAGGAGGAAAGTTTATGAATAAATGGATGATCGCTAAAATGTGTTGTAATTTACAAACACTGTCCAATTTTTTCAAAATTCATAAGAGGTTCTCCCACTCAAAGAAATACCGGCTGAGAAACATGTTCAAATGCGGTTGGAATGCTATCAAACACGACCGGCTTGTTCAGCATCAGGGCAGCTATATTTTCAATTCTTTTCTCCCGCCGCTCAATTCGCCCGCTTTTTTGAATATGGCTATGCAGGTGCCGGGAGAAGGCGCAGATTTCTTTGAAAATCATTTTAAGGGGAAACGTCTGGCTCCAATTTCAACTTATATTGCCGCGACAGGGAAATGCCGGTATAACTGCTGGCATTGCAGTGCGCACGCGTCAATTGGACAAAATGAACTGAATACAGAATCGCTGATCGCCATTGTGAGAAAGCTGCAGGATTTAGGAGTGGGCATCATCGGCTTTACCGGTGGCGAACCGCTGCTGAGAGAGGATCTGGAACAAGTCATCGCTTCTGTGGATCAGCAGAAAAGCATCTCCTTGGTATTTTCCACCGGATTTGGGTTGACCCAGGAGCGGGCGGCCGGACTGAAAGCAGCCGGATTATTTGGCATCGCCTTCAGCCTTGATTCAATTAATAAGGAGAAGCACGACAAAATGAGAGGTTACCCGGGAGCATATGACCATTCTCTCAGAGCGATCAGGAATGCCAGGAAAGCAGGCCTCTATACCATGAGCCAAACTGTCTGTACACGAGAATTAATGACAAGCGGAGAAATTCTGGCACTGGCAAAAATGTTAAAGCAGGAGGGTATAGACGAGATGAGAATCCTTGAACCCCTCCCCTGTGGGAAATTATCCGGCCCTAACCCTGCATTTCTCTCCTTAAGCGAACAAAACGACCTGAAAAACCTGCATATTACCCTAAATAGTGATCGGCAATATCCGAAGGCCTCGGTTTTTCCCTATTTTGAATCAGCTGACCAGTTCGGCTGTGGTGCCGGTTCGCAGCACAGTTATGTGGATACGGCAGGAAACTTTGGTCCCTGCGACTTTTTAGATTGTAGATATGGAAACCTTTTCACGGAGGATATCAAAGAAGTGTGGTACAAAATGCATAAAGCTGTAGGCGGGCCAAAATGTGCCTGTCTCGCAAAAAATCCAAACCAATGCAACTACATACTTCCTAAATATTATCGTCTTTTGGAGGGATCGGCCGGTTGAGCTTCAATCATCAGGCCAATTATTATCAAGATTTTAATATCAGTTATTTTTCAAGTCCGGCGGGCAGCAGCAACCTGTTTCTTTCACTTGTAGTTCACAGGAACAGACAAACCGATAGGCAAACGCGTACGTAGAAGCTGTCTAATTTCTCTTTCCATTCGGCGAGGAAAGTTTAGATCTTGAGTACTGCATACTAAGACCTTCCAGCCATCCCTATTATACTTTTGCAGATCACAGGGACGCTTGGAATCATGAATACAAATCAGAATATCCTTTGCTTGGACCAGAAAAGTCTGATCTATTAGGCTCTTATACCAATAAATAGTGCTTTCAGGAAAGAATTTGCTAAGCGTGCGTCTAAGAAGATGTGCTTGCTTACTGTCAGCGATGAAATCTAAGTCATTTTTCGGTTTTTCTGGATAGCTGTCGGGTGTTTCTAAGTTAACTTCCTGAGTGCTTTTTTTATCGGCAGCCATGCTATTAACAGCATGTACGTCAGGAAGTGGCTGTTTCAGGATTTGTTGAACTCTTTCTGCCAAGTATTCTGATTGAAGTGTGGTAATTTCCTGTAATAACGTTGTAAGATTTATGATGATTTGACAACCCTTTTGAAATTTAGCATCTGAATCAACTTCCAATAATAAGCAGGCCGTAATAATACTTTCCAAAATCTGATTGATTAATTCTCGAATGCAGGGATCGTTATAGATATAGGTCTCCAAGATTATCCACCTCCAGATTAGAGTACCCCAACTTAATTTATTCTGGAGGATTGGCGTTATGTAGAATTTTTTCATTTCATCCCTGCCACAGTGATATAGCATTTCTCCTGAAGACTAGTGTGAACAAAAATGGTTTTTCATGCAGAAAAGCACGGCGTAAAGGCGTGCTTTTGAATTTGTTCTGGCTTGTGTTTTCTTGGAAAATTTATGCTATGA
>JBMNTM010000213.1:0-3166 GCA_050945735.1 Desulfosporosinus sp. | reverse complement strand
AAGCAAGACGCATCGTGGAGACGGTTAATAAGATCAAAGAAAATGCGGTCAAGGCGGTCAAGATAGTGGGCTGAGAAAGGATAATTAATTAAGCTGCATGAAGATCATTTTGATTATACATGCAGCTTTTTCCTATTGTGCAAATAATTTTATAGCTTACCTAGAAAGTATTAACAACCGATTTTAAGCAAGTAAAATTCCTATTTACATTAACGTAACGTAAAGGTGTATAATGAATTTGTCAGGAGGTAAACCATGGAATACACTGTGCAAAAATTAGCTCAAATAGCAGGTGTCAGCACTCGAACTCTGAGATATTATGATCAGATCGGGCTTCTAAAGCCGGCAAGAATCAACTCGTCGGGCTATCGCATTTATGGGCAAGCTGAGGTTGATCGGTTGCAACAGATTCTTTTTTATCGCGAGTTAAATGTAAATTTAGCAAGTATTAAAAAAATTATAACCTCGCCATCGTTTAGTAGAATTTCAGCACTGAGAGAACACCGTGAGAAGCTTCTAAAAAAACGAGAGCAATTAGATGCTTTGATTGCTAATGTCGAAAAGACTATTGCTTTTACTGAAGGGGGAGTAAAGATGATGGACAAAGAAAAGTTTGAAGGCTTTAAGCAAAAACTAATAAATGATAATGAAGCAAAGTATGGTAAAGAGATTCGTGAAATATATGGCGATGAGACAGTGAATAAGTCTAATCAAAAATTTCTAAGGATGTCGCCAGAGCAATATAATGAGGCGATGAAGCTTGCGACAGAGGTTATGGAAACTCTTCATGAGGCATTTAAAACAGGTAATCCAGCAGGTGAATTAGCGCAAAAAGCAGCGGATCTCCATCGTCAATGGTTGTGCTATTATTGGGATAAGTACACGAAAGAAGCGCATGCCGGGTTAGTTCAAATGTATGTTGATGATCCAAGATTTACGGCATACTATGATGAGAAACAACCAGGTACGGCAGAATTTTTACGAGATGCCGTTCACATTTTTACGGGAATAAAAAAATAAGATGTTGGCAAGAGGCCGTTGATGCGGCCTCTTTTTTTGGTGAAGTATCTGGTATTTTGAAAATATTTGATGAGTATTATTGAAATAATTATATTAATTCTAAATTGAGTTTAAGGTCTTTTGCAGGTGTAAATTTTCTGCACTGTATATTATTAGAGCTGGGCGCTGGTTCTTAAGATTGTGATTATATAATAATTTATTACTAAGAATGTTTAAGTTCTTTAAGAAGATAATCTTATATTTACAATCCTGATTTCTCGATGAACTCTATTAAACTTAGAAACTTAATATTGTACTAAATAATTAGAAAGTTAAAAGTTATTAGAAGTTTTAAGGGGGGTTAGTTCATTGCAATCAATTTTTGTACCACCTGGCCAACACCAGTTACCAATGTTACCTTATTCGTTTAAAGCTCTTGAGCCTATAATAAGTTCAAGATTATTACAGATTCACCATGACAAACATCATAAAGCCTATGTGGAAGGTTTGAACAAAGCTGAGCTTAAATTAGTGGAGGCAAGGCAAAAACGGAATTTTTCCTTGATCAAACATTGGGAGAGGGAACTGGCTTTTCACGGTTCGGGACATATTTTGCATAGTATTTATTGGACCTCGATGGCTCCGATCAGAAACAGGTGGGAAACTCCTGGAGCTCAAACTTTAAAGCATATTCATCAATATTTTGGTAGTTTGGCAATTTTTGTGGAACATTTTACTGGTGCCGCAACAGAGGTTGAAGCATCCGGATGGGCATTACTAGTATGGCAACCAGCCTGGGGAAGGTTAGAAATAATAACAGTTGAAAAGCATCAGGATTTTTATCAAGCCGGTGGTATTCCCATACTTGTTTTGGATGTATGGGAGCATGCTTATTACCTTGATTATCAAAACAGACGGAAAGATTACATAACCGCCTGGTGGCAATTAGTTAATTGGCGGGAAGTTGAAAACCGGTTAATTCTCGCCTTTCAAGCCCAGATACCAATGGGCGTTACACCTTGATTCAAAACAATAGCTTATGGAAGATGGTACAATTGGCTCTTGGGATTCTATTCAGGGGGTAGTGAAATTCTCACTCGATAAGAGCAACTAAATGATAATCAAAACAAGAAGACTATCATTTAGGAAATCCTTCTTGTTTTGATTAATTCTTTTTTCTACAATAATTGTGAATACCAAATATACAATAATTGTGATACCAATATAAAATGGAAGCAATCTGGAGTTACAATTATTGAAGTTTTTTTATCTTTTTTGAGTTAGTAACCAAGATGAAAATAATTTATATAATTGTTTTGATTTTCCTGCACTGATGATCTTAGCATAAATTTCAGGTGCATTTTCCTGAATTGCTTTCACTTTATCCCGCACATTTTCAGATGGTCCCGTAATTTCATGATATTTTTCACATAATAATTGATTTTTTCTTTGGATAATTCGATCTGTTACAGGTATTCTTGTGAATGGTTGGGGCGTACGTGGACAATCAAATGTGAATTTTACTGTGTTGCCTTTTGTTATAAATTTATTTAAGGGATATCCTGCATTCCATAATCCTTTGACAAATGCATTACGCATTTTTAGATTATGCAGCGTAATAGTAATGTCCATTGTTAATTCTGACGGGTTTGAAAATTCACCAAGTTTAAAACCTGTTAACCACCAGTGTTTTCCTTTTCTTGTGAAAAGAGTTTTACCGTTCTTTTTTAAAATATAGGACATTTGTAATAGATCGGTATCTCTCACACAATCATAATAATCACAATTAAAACCAAGAATTTTTAGCTTAAATGCCTTTGTATAGACACCGATCTCAGCACCCGTGACTAAATCATACTGCCCTTTCCAAAATCCAATCATCCACTTTTTTTCATTATATTCAAAGTAAATTGGTTCACAATCTATTATCATTCCTGTAGGCGCTGCCAATTCATCATAAAGCCGACAATATCCAATATCTCTTTGCCACGGATCCATAATTGAATAAAAAATATCCTGTTCCGGATCATATGCATAACCAGCAATTTCTATAATTTTATCCAGTTTGTCATTACCGGTTTTCTCTGATACGTTGTTAAATTCATCACCGTTTTTTAAGGTTACTATTTCGTTTTTAGACTTTCTAATCTGTACGGACATGAGAATC
>JBMNTM010000212.1:0-3232 GCA_050945735.1 Desulfosporosinus sp. | reverse complement strand
ATCTTTACCACCGGGATGTTCCATATAAAGTTTTGAAAAAGTATAAGCAGCGTGTGGCAACTGAAGATATCCGTGAACTGCGTCGGCATCCGGAGCAGATACGCTACACGTTATTATCTGCTTTCTTTTACCTCCGGAAATTGGAGATCGCTGACAACCTTATAGAGTTGCTAATTCAAATCATTCACCGTATCGGAGTACGAGCTGAACGCAGAGTAGAAAAGGAAATACTTAACGATTTGCGGCGGGTGAGTAATAAACAAGGAATCCTGTTTAACTTGGCGCAAACAGCTCTGGAATTCCCAGACGGGATAATCAAGGATGTTCTCTATCCTATTGTTAGCGAACAGACGCTAAAAGACCTGGTTAAAGAGTTTAAAAGTACGGGTCCAGCTTACCGAGAAAAAATACATACGGTAATTCGCGCCTCCTATAGCAGCCATTATCGCCGGATGATACCGGAAATATTGGGCATCCTTCAATTCCAGTCTAATAACGAGGTTCACCGGCCTGTCATTAAAGCCCTTGAACTTATCAAAAAGTATGCTCAAACCGGGTTGCATTATTTTCCTGCGTCCGAAGATATTCCAGTTGATGGCGTTATTCGTTCCGTTAACAAAGATATTATCATTGAAAAAGATGATAATAGTCAGGAAAGGATCAACCGTATCAATTATGAGATTAGCGCACTTCAAGCCTTAAGAGATCGTTTACGCTGTAAAGAAGTATGGGTAAGAGGTGCCGATCGGTACCGTAACCCGGATGAAGACCTACCTGCAGACTTCGAGATACGGCGAGAAGAGAACTACAAAGCCCTTAATCAACCAATGGATGCCGAATCCTTCATAAACGCATTAAAACAAGCAATGACTGAGGGTTTAGAGCGTCTTGATGTTGGGCTTCCCAAAAATCCCAAAGTTCGGATTACTGACAAAGGAAACGGTTGGATAACCTTATCGCCTTTGGAACCGCAGGCAGAACCGGCTAATTTAACCCGTATTAAGGCCGAATTGCTGCGTCGCTGGCCAATGACTAGCCTTCTCGATGTGCTGAAGGAAACCGATCTGAGGTTATCTTTTACAGATAAATTTAAAACATCGGCAGTCCGGGAGGTGTTGGGCCGGGAAACATTACAAAGGCGCTTGATTTTATCCTTGTACGGACTCGGCACCAACACTGGCCTAAAACGAATTAGCTCTGGCGAATATGAGGAATCGTATAAGGATTTACTTTATGTACGGCGTAAGTTTATACACAGGGATAACCTGCGAAATGCTATTGCTGAAGTTGTGAACGCAATCTTTCGGGTCCGAATGCAGGAAATATGGGGTGACGGCACCACTTCTTGCGCTTCCGACTCAAAAAAGTTTGGGGCTTGGGACCAGAACCTCATGACCGAATGGCATATACGGTACCGGGGTCGGGGCGTAATGATCTATTGGCATGTAGAAAAGAAATCGACGTGTATTTACTCACAGCTAAAATCTTGTTCCTCATCAGAAGTTGCCGCCATGATCGAGGGTTTACTGCGGCATTGTACTGAAATGGAAGTCGAGAAGAATTACGTTGACTCTCATGGGCAAAGCGAAGTAGCATTTGCCTTCTGCCATTTACTTAGATACCAGTTAATGCCGCGCCTAAAGGCTATTCACTCTCAAAAGCTATACAGGCCGGAATCCGGAATGGCTGAAGCTTACCCCAATCTTCAACCGGTTCTTACACGTCCGATCAACTGGGATATAATCCGCCAGCAGTATGATCAAATGGTGAAATATGCTACCGCATTACGTTTAGGTACTGCTGAAACGGAAGCTATCTTAAAGCGGTTCACCCGAAACAACCTTAAACATCCTACTTATCAGGCTTTAGGAGAGCTTGGGAAAGCCGTAAAAACCATTTTCCTTTGTGACTATCTGCATTCTGAAGAACTGCGCCAGGAGATCCATAAAGGATTAAATGTCGTGGAAAACTGGAATAGCGCAAATGGCTTTATTTTTTACGGTAAGGGTGGAGAAATCTCTACAAATAGATTAGAGGATCAAGAAACAGCTGTTCTGTCATTACACCTATTACAGAATTGTTTGGTATACATCAACACGATTATGCTTCAAACCATCCTGTCAAATCCAAAATGGTTTAATCTAATGACTCAGGAGGACTTCCGCGCTTTAACACCTCTTGTATACACCCATATCAACCCGTATGGAACGTTCAAGCTGAACATGAATGAACGTCTTCCGCTGGAAGAGGGTGTGTTCGCATGACTGAGAAGAGAACTTCGGCTAAAAAGAAAGCTAAGGAGTTGGCCAAGTATCTAAGAGGGGAACGGCCCGATTATGCTTATCTAAAAAGCTTATTTCAACACCTGAGAGCTGAATTGGAAATAGAAATACCTAAAACGTCCAAGCAGTTACCTTATGTTCCTACGGAAGAAGAATTAAAGCGATATTATGATGTTGTCTGGAAGGCTAAGAACTTTCAAGACATGATGATAGTTAAAACGCTACTCTATACCGGCGCTAGAGTAAGTGAGTTAATAAACATCAAGCTTACAAACGTCGATTTTCACTACTGTCAAATAAGGATAAATAAAGGGAAGGGGAATAAAGATCGCATTGTCCCGTTCCCCCAGTCATTTAAGGAATTGCTGGCCATGCATGCTGATTCCATGACCAAAAAACAAGCCGTTTATCTATTTGAATCTTCGTGGAAGAAAAAATATACCGACCGGGGTATTAGAAAGATCCTGGCTAAGTATTCGGAAAAAGCCAGACTAGCACAGAATTTATCTCCTCATAAATTACGGCACTTTTTGTTAACCTGGCTAAAAAAGCAAGGCGTCGATGATGCCTTGATTCAGCCTTATTCCGGTCACGAAAGCCGAAAGTCATTGGAGGTATATTCAAAGTTGGCTATAACTGAGGCCCAGCAAGAATATAACGAGGTTATAAATAAATTTCCAATTTAATCCATACGTTTGCGGGCTGTGACAGCTTCGCTGGTACTACCCCTTTTATTGTCGCTCAGGGTTGCTAATTTTTTGAGATGGAGTTCGTGATCCCCCCGGCGGTTTTTTTGCAGATGGCTTAAGACTGGGCAAGTTCTTGGGAACGGAGGTTTTTAGTTGGCATTCCTCCCGACTTGACCGAATTAGTGACCACATTTTATTCTAAAGACTTTAGAATTTTTTGAATATGCTTCGGAATTTTTGGTTTTACTGTGTATTGAGCAC
>JBMNTM010000211.1:0-3242 GCA_050945735.1 Desulfosporosinus sp. | reverse complement strand
TAACAATTTCTCTTGCCTGCTCTGCTCTTTCAACTGACTCTCTAAATCTAACTGGATCGAAATCGAATGTAAACCAGTGGGTTTGCTCTGGTCGGTCTCTATTAACATAAAACAGAGATCCCTTTTTCATGCCAAGGGCTGCAAGGTAAGAGTTTACTTGATCGAAGTGCTCATCGTATGGTCGACCAGTCTCTATTGCATGCTGGAACCTCTTGTCGCTCATTGTTTTAATATCTGCTACCTCTAAGGTTCCATCAGACCTATAAAGCATTGCGTCATAGTGACCAGAGTAATTGTACTCCTGATTGTAAAATCTTACTTCTGCAGAATGAAGTTTTCCTTCTTCATCCCATTTTCTTTGGTATTCTTCGTGGATAGCACTTCCTTCTTCAAGGATATCTTCCATCCACTTTCCAAACTCTGGTCTCTTTCCAGATAGATAGTCAACCATTTCATCAAGGGACTTGCCCATCTGAGAGCCACGCATTTCCAGTCTTAGACCAGGGACGTCGTACAGAGCTTCATATCCTGGACCAGGAAGTCTTTCTTCACCACGTTTAAGTTTTACATATGGATCACCATGGTGGAAGTCTATGAAGTAGTCTTCTCCAGGCATCCAGTCTGGCATAACATTTGGGATGGGATTGTATCTCAAATGCCACTTGTCGTCTTTCCCTATTACTCTTCTAGAAATTTCATTAAAGTCCATTGTAGAAGAGTCTATCGACAATCCACTAATGTCGGAGTCCCAGAATCTTCTTCTTTCTGAAGTCATCGCCCTAGAATCAGCCATTAGCTCATCTGGATGAGTCGTAATGGGCCCTCCAAGTGCTTGCTCTGTCATGAATCCATATAGGCCAGCAAGAGTTTGAGCGTTACTTATTGAAGTTCTTAGTGTCTCCGAGGCAGAGTAGGGATCTTTGATTTGTCTTCCATACTCATCTGTAAAGCCAGACATCCTGGCTATTTGAGCACGGTTTCTTTCATATATTAAGTCAAGTTTTTCTTGTCTTTCTTCATCTATCTCTCTACCAACAGCATAAGCCTTAGATCTCAGGAAGGCTCTGTTCATTCTAGATGAGGCTTCTAATGCCTTGTCTGCCTGAACTAGCCCATGTCCAAAGAACTGATCTTTTCCAGGATCTCCAAGGTCAACAGCAGTTCTAATCATCAAGTATCTAACTTCATCTGCTGTTAGGTCTGGATGTTCTGCTCTAAGCATTGCAGCAACGGCAGATACATGAGGAGTAGACATTGATGTACCAGATAGAGATTTGTATCTTCCGCCTGGAGTTGTGCTTATAATGTCTTCTCCAGGAGCTGCTAAGTCAATTTCTGGCCCCCAGTTTGAAAACCATGAAAGCCTTCTGTTTTTATCTGTTGAGGAAACTGCGATTGTATCAGGCCAAGAGGCTGGGTCTCCAACATAGCTACTATCATTTCCTGCAGCAGCCACTACAACGATTCCTTTTTCTCTGGCCTCTTGCATTTTTTCTGCATACTCTGGGATAATGGCTCTAGATCCAAGACTTAGGTTAATGACGTCTACCTTTTCTCCATCTGGGCCTTCCCAATTCATTGCGTAGTCCATACCATCCAAGATGCTTTGGATGGAGCCTGTTCCTCGATCCCCTAAAACTTTTACGGGAAGTATTTTTACATTAGGGGCAACACCAGTTGTTCCTTCTCCGTCGTCTCTAGCTGCGATTATTCCAGAGACATGAGTTCCATGGCCATGACGATCTCTTGTGTCTCTTGTATAGTTTACAGTATTGTATCCAGGGAGAACCTTACCAGATAAGTCTGGGTGAGAACTATCTACTCCAGTATCAAGAACGGCAACAATAGACTCTTTACTTGGATCAATGGCAGCTCTTGCCCTGTCCGCTCCGATGTCAATTGGTCCCCATTCTCTTCTTTTGTATGTGCTACTTCCAACTAATCCTGCAGCATATATATTGCCAGGCCTGCTTAGCTCTGTTTTCCTAGATTCTCTATCCCAGATGTCCTTGTGCATCTTTCTTTTTGGTTTGAATATACCAGATAGGACTCTGTCGGCTAAGGGACCAACAACTGGGATTTCGTGAATCTCTTGGAATCCGCCAGTAATAGGGTATGGTCTAGTGTGATAGTGTTTTTCTTCCCAATAATATGGCTCTGTTATGTATCGTCTAATTGGAGCAAGGGGATACCTTGGAGTTGGTAACCAGTGCCTTTTCCAGTATTCATCCTCTGATCCATACATGACATCTGTCATAATGGGCTGAGCTTTTACTCTTCTGTACCAGCTTGGTGCGTAATAATCGGCAGCTCCGCCCTGGATGGCAGTGTTTCCAAATGGCCACCAGCGGCCCTTCCTTACCTCTGTTTGGCCATACTTTATTTCTTCTTCTGTTTCTTCCTTTGACTTTGTAGGGTCAAGAAACTTTCCTCCAGGAAGACCTGTAAGAGCATCTTGTGCTCCTGGCATCATTCTAAAAATTCTTCTAGATCCCTTTGTTATTCCAAGGGAGTCTCTGGCTGAGGCGAGATCTGTTCTAATTCTTCCTAGAAGATCCGCGCCTCTTTCCTCTAGACTTCTACCTGTTAGTTTGCCAACCTCATAGCTGAGATATCTAATCCCTGCTATCCCTACTGCTGCGGGAACAAGCCTTTTAAGAAAGAGGTTCCCATATGATTGCATGGGAGAGCCCATGGATCTATTACTAAGTCCAAGCCCAACAGGAGACAATAGATCATTAAGTCTACGTGCAGGGTAGTGAACAATTGCTGATAGTGTAGTATATTGGGAGGAGTTATCTCTTCCAGCCAAAAACTGCTCGTAGAACTTGGACTCAAAAGGATTAAGATTAGCTTTTCTTACAAGAATTCTAGGTGACTGCTTATATAAGTCAAATTCAGGATACGCTGATACTAAACTTCCTGACGTTGATAAGAGTGGATTTAAAGAGTTGAGAGCCTTCTCAGATATAGACCTAAATCTCTGTCCTTGAATTGGATCAATGTCTGTAAAAAGAGACTGAATATCAAGAGGGTGGAGAGAATCTATCATTTGCTCATAGGCAAGGTTTGTTAAGTTCTCTCTTGTTCTCTTTGATAGATTACTGGCAGAATCTATAATTTCAAAAATATCCTTATCGCCCTGGTTTATTCTGCGGATGAACTCCTTATGGAGGAGTTTTTTCATTGTTGATACCTGATGATCACTTATATTAAACTCAGGCGTATTTATTAAGCGATTG
>JBMNTM010000210.1:0-3256 GCA_050945735.1 Desulfosporosinus sp. | reverse complement strand
TGGTTTATCCTGCTGTTTTACAATATTTTTGGGGTTTTTGCAGTGGAATCATTATCATATTAAGTTCATCTTCGACAGATGAAACCAATTTCAATTTTTAAAGCTTGCTTTTGGGCTATTAATTATATCTTCTAATTTAATAAAAATTATCTTTATCTAATAGATAGTTTCTTATTGAGCTCCATAAAAACCCTTTACAACATTTTTCAATCGGTTCCAGGTCTACGCGGTCCATACGTTTTTCAATCTCATTTAAGTCATATCCTTTTTTCAGTACCTGAAAGCTTTTAGATTTGATAGCATTTGCCGGGCATCCATAAACACAGCGAAAACACATTATACATCTGTCTTTAAAAATTGGTTTATTATCTAAGATTTCAATATTATTCACCGGACAATGAGCGGAACACCAACCGCATCCTAAACAGCTGGGATCAATTTTCAAAGTCCGGACAAAATTTTTTGCTTCTTTTTTTCTTGCCTTGAAATATACGCTCTCAAAATCCCATTTTATAATTAGTACGGCACTGAATTCCTGAAAGCAAGTGATCCACAATCTTGCTTACTTTCTTTGGTATCACTTTAATAAGCCACATGGCAACATGGTCATTATTCGGGAAAACCCAGTTGCTCGGCATACACATCATTCGCTCATACACAACTTTGAACCCTCTTTGTTCCAGTTCCTTACAGCAATTATTTCTACATCCCGTATTTGGCCAAATTTCCCCGCCACCTGATACAGATATAACTGCAATTCTTTGTTGTTCCGCTTGGTTATGCCGGATCCAATCGTAAATCGGATTAGGCGCATCAAAGGCATGAAGTGGAAAAATTAATATAACGAAATCCTCAAGCGGTGTATTTTCTTTATACTGGTTATTGCTGTTATTCAGGAAATAATCTAAATTATTGAGACTTACCTCCAAACCTCGCTTTAATAACTCCAGTTTAAAAGCTTCAGCGATTCGTTTCACACCACCGGTACCGGAAAAGAATACTATCTTCACAGCTTTGATGTTCTCAACATTTATGTTCACAGCAGAAATACTCTTTTGCGATTCCCCTTACACGCTATCTTTATGTTAACTTTAATCCGATTTTACCCTTTTGTCTCGATTTTTTTGTTCTGCGACTTCTTCTGCGACAAAGCCCGTAAAAAGTTTGGTATCAAACAAGTAAAAACGCGTCTGAACTACCTTTAAAGATCGTAAAAATTATTGGGCTCAAGGCGGCGTCTCAATGTCACTAGACAAGAACAAGAGCTGGAGGAAAATAGCAGTCAACGATGAACATTTACCTGATCCAGATCGTAAAACCGAGCGAGCAGCTCTAGCTTACAATTCGTATAATAACATCTATCTAATTGTAACCGATAGTAAATGCACAGCAGCTAAATTCAGATGCCGTGAAGGAACTAGGATCAGGGACCTTAATCAACGCGATATTCCTTGATGGAAGTGGAAGTGCACAACTTAAATATATAAAAATAAAGTTAAAGGCGATGGACGAGTAGTACGTGAAATGATTAGCCTAGCCCACTACCAAAAAGAGCGAAAGCTCTCTAAAGCAAAGTTAGCCGTCGTCCACATAAATCCAAACCATCTATGGCATATCGAAGTAGGCCTAAGATATCCTCAAATATGAATCAATAGCGGGTATAAATAACCTTGTCTTACAAGATTGGGTAAATGGTTTATCTTGTGTATGGCAAGGCCAGCAGCAAAATTATGGAACGGTATAACTAGCGAGATGGTTAGTCCCTACTTTTTTAAAAGAACTACTAAAAACCTGGTTGTCAGTAAGATAAACAACCTGGTTTTTACCATTAAATAGCATAATAGTCGGTTGGCATTCGGCAAACTTGCGAATATGCTGTGACAGATAAGTGTAATTAGTTTAGAAGGGGTATGTTTATATATGAGAACAATGCCATTTACGGAATACTATATTCAACAATCCCTTGAGCTCAATCTTTTTTGGACCAGGATCATAAAAGAACATTTTATTTTTATGCAAGCAAATTTAATGGGTAAGGATATTCACTATATCCAACAGGCTGAGGAATTTAAATGCCGGTTTGAAGGCTTTTTACACGATACTATTTGTTTGGCCAATGGTCTTATCAATTCTGAGGTATTGTTATCCGGGGAATTATTGACAAATAAGACATTATTGGCAGAACAAAAAACTGTGGAGTTGACCGGAATTACTATCGGAATTCCAATCACTGTGGAAGAGTCTAATTTAACGCCAATGGTCATGCCCATGCCGGTAGTAAGTCCTGAACTCACTGCGAGGGTTTACGCCCTAAACGATAAAATAATAACCTGTGCATGTTCTGTTGCGCAATTTATGGAGAAAGTGTATCAAGATGTTATCCATTGTTGTTTATATTCCACTAAGTTACCCTCCATTTATGCTCATCAACGCCGTGAAACGCTTAACTATATTACGCTTTTGCGACGGTTGCAGAATCATCAAGTGCTCGATCATTATACTAATGTTTTCGAAGCCGAAGAATTTTGGAACTATAATATGATGGTACATGCTGAAGCTATGAGGCAGCTCCTGGATTTTTCCGAACAGGAAATGATAAAAGAAGCAAATGATTTCGCTATGCGCTTTCATCATTTAGTTAGCAAGTTTCAGAAAGCTCCACAACCACCTGTTAACCTAAAGCAAATTACAAGTGAAAGCCGGCGTGCAGCAGCTGCTATCCGTGATTTCAAAGCTAGAAGTACAGATATGCTGCTTGCGTGCCAACTGAAAGGAGTTATGACCGCTCTGCTTACGGACCATCTTTTGAGAGAGACAAATTATTACCTTCGAATCATAAGCAGAGGAGTGCCGGAATTTAAGGGCGGAAAGGGATAGGCTTCATAAATAGATTAAGAAAGATCGAGCAAAACCGAAGGGGTTAGGCCACTGCCTATCCCTTTAAAACTACCCCACTCTTATGTGGGACAGTTCACGTCAAATACTCCCAATTTATATATTGCAACCGGTTATGCCAAATGGGGAATGACGAATAGTATGGCCTCTTCCATGATACTAAGAGACCTGATTATAGCCGGAAAAAGCCCCTGGCAGGATAGGCGTTGGTGTAGGTATTATCGCTGTCGCAATCTTAATTAGGGCTTGCTGAATAGCTAAAAATCGCGAAATTACAAGGGTTATAGGGTCTATATGTCGAATTCTAATGCAAGGAAATATTGAAAAATTGGCTAAAAACCTTGCACTTTAGGAGGATGAC
>JBMNTM010000209.1:0-3267 GCA_050945735.1 Desulfosporosinus sp. | reverse complement strand
TCCAAGTCAAAACGTGTTCGACTTCTATATGGTCACTTCTTCTGATCCTAATCTTAGTCCTCTGTCACTTTTTGCAAATTACACTTCACTACCTTCGTTTACGGTAACTTCACTCGATCATGAACTCCATGCTTCACCACTCAGCATGGATACTTGGACATATATTATGTTAAAGCCACGTCTAGAAAGTATTCAAAATATTATCCGTAAGGTATCGGTCTTATATTCACCATATAGTTTAGTTTTCGATATGACTTTTAGAGGGGAGGTTATGACCATCGATGAAATCTAATGCATTTACTTTTAAAAGAAAAAATGTACTTTTACTTCTCACCCTTTTCTTTTCATTTATGCTGACCTTCAGCTATCCAATCTATGCCTATTTTAAAGCGTCAAAACTAGAAAATATTAAACCAACAATGGATATTAGCCTTCTTTTTGGACGTCTAGACGAAAATTTAGCGTCTGGTCCATGGGGAAGTGACCAAAATCCATACTTAATTTCTAACACGGATCATTTACAAAATCTATATGTCTTGCAAAATAGCCCTGATAGTTTTCTTATTAATGAGTCCAGTGTTTTCCAAGTTTCGGATAGCCAAGGATATCCTGTTTATGTAGGAAGTACGAATGTAAACCAATTACTTGAAATGAAGTCAATTGGTAATGAGCAATATCCATTCATCTCCCAATTAAGAGGTGTCACAACGACGAATCAAAGCAAGTATATTCAATTACCAAGTGGCGAATTTACTGACACGAGTGTTTTAGGTAACCTCAAAATTACACCCGTGCCTGGTCAAGTCGATATTGGCCTTTTTGGCAATATGGGCCGCCACGAGGGCGTTGATCCAGAAAATCCTGCTACCTATCAAGGTGGTGTTTCCAATATCCTTCTATATAATATCCAAGTCCAAACAAACCAAGTGGGCACACATATTGCTTCTCATCACTACAATGTGAGTGGCGGTAAGTATGAAACCAATCATATTGGCATACTTGTTGGTCATGCCCAATACGTTAATCTAGAAAAGATCAGTGTTTATTACTCTACTATAAACAATGTAGCCCAAGTCAATGCCTTCGATGTCCAAGCGGGAGACCAGGCAAAATATACGACTTCTGGTGGTATTGTTGGCTTCTATAAACGCGTAGTCATTGATGGCGAAACCCAACATCCTGTATCAAGTGGTGACACTAGTATTGGTGTTGGAAACGATCAAACTGGGCTAGGCATGGGGATTGTTTACTCTACAGATATTTGGGACTTTATGGAAGAGAAAACAAATGTTGGTAAGCCAGCTCCTTCTGATTCCTATAACTTACAAGAAACATTGAAAGATGTCTTATATGGCGATGATAAGTCTTATTTCCATGTTGGTGTCTTTACGTTTGCTCATAGTCTTCAAGCTCATGGGAGAGACCGTCTTGCCAAATTATGGCCAAGTAGTGCTGCTAAAAACTGGACTATTGCAACAAATGGGGATGATGGGTATACACTCTCTACCAAAAACATGGGAACTGCGAAAAAATATGTTGCAACCCGAATAACAAATGCACACTTTGGAAATATTACATCTTCGACAAGATCTGCTACTTTATCAACTAACAACTATGGAAACCAATCAAATTATCGTTACATGTTAACCTATCGCGATAACACTACACAAAAGGAATACGCACTCATTCGTTATGGGGCGACAGCCTTAGGAGAACAAATTGATCCATCTAATTTAGTGATCAAGGAAAGTGATCTCCCCTATTACACTTTCGCACTCTATAAGACGCAAGTTCCTGACACAGCTTATCCACCCTATGAACCCGGCTTTGCTTCCAAATATACAGAGTTCACACCACTTCAGTTTAATCGTAGTTCACGTAATATTAACCTTCAGTACATGGTATATGGTGCAGAAATCTATGACCTCGACCAAACGTCTCTTTTGAAAGAAGCACCCCGTCCATTACGTATCTATGCTCTGGGTAACGATACACCAACTGCTAGTTTTATGACGACTTCAATATCTAACTTTAAAGAAGGGGTCCGCTTTGTTCCACCTTCAAACACTTCTACATTTAACACATTTAAAATTCAAAGAACGACAGGTACTAATCGCACCATGAATGCCTACCTGACATTTAATCCTGCTACCGGCTTCAGTGCTACTACCTCACAAACTAATGCGACTAGTTTTAATCTTTACGCTGTTCGTGTTAGTAATAACCCTAGTAATAGCAATGAAAATCCGACCAATACGAATTACTTACTCGAGGATTATCAAGTTAAGAGTAATGCCCCAAGTGCAACTTATAATATGGAAGAAAGTGTCCTTTATTATACGGGTACATATACGACTAGTGATCCAGAAACGCGTTATCTTTATAAGATGAGATCTATTTCAGACCTAAACTGGTACGATAATGAGGATAAACTAATCACGAAGGCAGACACAATGCTTGCTATGAGTGATCCAACTTCTTATTACTACGTGAATAACAGGTTCTTCGGGGTCAAACTCAATATTCCTTCTCCCATCAAAAAGGGTGCGACCATTAATGTCCCTGAAGGAAGCATTGGTTTTACCGTTAACGGAAACAAAAACCCGAATGGCATGAAGGCCAAAATCAACGTAATCGTTGCTACTGATCCAAGCCAAGGCTTTGAGCAACATATTACGGTGAGTCGCTTTGGCACAGGAACAAATCAAAACGCAGACCGGCAAATTCTTGATCGCTTAATACTCCCACCTGCACCAGGTACCTCTATCACAAAAACACAGGCCATCTATTTACAAAATGAAACGAGTAATGCATATAAGGTCTACCCAGGCTTTAACACACTGCTAGTCGCGTACACGTTTGAAGTTCCAGTTCAAACGGTTGAAATTACCTACTTCCTTGAAGCCTCGCGTGGAAGCGCACGATTCGTTTACCTAGCTGGTGAACGCTTAGCCGCCAACGACCATAATCCAAAGCATGAAAACGATGTCAAAATTCCAAACCTTGGTAGTATTGATTATGTGTATAGCCTAACGAAAACAGTGAATAACATTACTAATAGTCGCTTTGTTGCAACGGTAGGCACTAGCGATTACAGCGCTTCCCTCACGGTCCCCTACTTTGGGTTTACGAATAACCCAGAGTTTGATGAAGCTACTTTACCACTTAAGGACCGTTACATTATCACTGCGGTCAACGGATTCAATTTCACCTATAAGATTAGTCGTATTTATGATCCTAACACAGATGAAAAATATCATTTGTATA
>JBMNTM010000208.1:0-3305 GCA_050945735.1 Desulfosporosinus sp. | reverse complement strand
GAAATATTGTGATATAGTAATAATAACCAACATACATTTCTTTCCGGTTGCAGCAAGATTGAAATCGTTGTAAAATAACGTGGACAAGCTTGAGCATATGTAGACCGCTTAGTTTTTTATGTCAGAACATATGACTCTCAGAACTAATCAAGCTTGTATTTATTTGGCAAATCCGGCGTCGATTTTGAATTTCTTAAGTTGATATTGACTTCATAGAAAATTGATAAATTGCTTATTAGGAGGTGTAATGTATGTTTGAATTAATGCGTCGTGATGTAATATTTCTGCACGCGCCAAGCATTTACGATTTTCGTAAAGATACGATTTTATTTGGACCAATTAACGACGTAATCCCTTCTTCTTCAGTCTTCGAGATGTATCCGATCGGTATAACCAGCATTGCCGAGCACCTCGAAAAGTCAGGCTTCCGTGTCCAGATAATTAATGTCGCATATAGAATGTTAAAAAGCCCGAACTATGATCCGGAAAAGAAAATTAAAAAACTCAATCCAAGGTTTTGGGCAATTGACCTGCACTGGCTGCCCCACGTTCATGGAGCATTAGCCCTTGCAGCTATAATAAAAAAATATCACCCGGATTCACCTGTTATAATGGGTGGATTAAGCTCGTCTTATTATCACGAAGAATTAATCAAAAATCCTAATGTTGATTTTGTTGTCCGTGGTGATTCCACAGAAGGACCGGTATTAGAACTTTTAAAAAGAGTACGTACAGGTCAAACCTTAAAAGGTGTACCTAACTTAACATGGAAAGAAAAAGACGGCACCGTCGTTGTAAACCCTCTTACAAACGTACCTGATAACTTAAACGGACCGAATTTACCTGCTTATCGATATGTGATGCGTTCCGTATTTAAATACTGGAATCTACCTAATGTAGTACCCTATTTGCGCTGGATGGAATACCCAATGACGACTATCTTAACTGCACGGGGATGTAATTTAAACTGTTCTATTTGTGGAGGATCAAAGCAAGGATATAAACATGTTTGCAATCGTAATAAGCCTGCTTTTCGTTCGCCTGAAAAACTCATTGAAGATCTTCGTTTTATTAAAAGATTCAGTAGAGCACCAATTTTTGTAATCCATGACTTAAGAATGGGTGGCAAAAATTTTGTTGATCGTTTCTTAGATTTGCTTAAACAGGAAAAAATAGATAATGAAATGGTTTTTGAACTATTTTATCCGGCAGATGAAAATTTTTTTTCAAAAATTAAAGAAGCTACACTTCACTTCAGCCTCGAAATGACTCTCGAAACCCATGATCCTGAGTTGAGAAAAATAAATGGAAAATTTGCAGTTAGTAATGAAGCCATAGAATCAACAATTGCCACAGCAATGGCTTATGGATGTAATAGACTGGATATTTACTTTATGGTCGGGTTACCCTTCCAAACATCACAGTCCGTTATGGATTCCATGGATTATGCGCACAAGCTCTTAAGTAATTACGGTATGGATGGCAAAATTAAAGTATATGTTGCTCCATTAGCACCTTTTCTGGACCCTGGCAGCCTTGCCTTCGAAAACCCTGAGAAATTCGGCTACAAGCTTCGTGCCCACACGTTAGAAGAACATAGAAAGCTTCTTACAAATGCAACATGGGGACAAATTCTTAATTATGAAAGCTTGAGTATGCCACCACAAGAATTAGTAGATACCACTTACAAAGCAACTGCAAAATTAGTAGAAATCAAAAATAAACTTGGTCTAATGTCTAATGAAGAGGCTATAGAAACATCAAATCTAATCATTAAATCACAACAAATAATTAAAAAGATCGAGCAAGCAGTTTCTAAAAATAAAAGGGAACGTGACTTGGTAATCGAAACTCTGAAAAAAGAGGTTAAAGATGTAAATAGCAAACGTGTTTATGACCAAACAGATTTTGTGAGTTGGGGAAAACGTCGATTCCAACTTAAACCCTTCGGAATAATCCCGCTTATGCTTGAGTTATTCTTCGAGGAGCTTTCTTTGGTAAAATTACGTTATTCAAAGAGTCTTCATAAATACGATGAAAAAACTTATTGGAAACCAGAAACAAAACCTCTTGCATTGCCAAAAGTTGATGATCATTTATCTGTTTAAGCAAAGAAACCATCATCGGAGAAGACATCATCCTACGTGTTGGTAAAGGGAGAAAACAAATAGAACATGCTATAATAATCCTCTTTCTGCACAACTTGCGTACTTTTCTCCCGCAGCAATAATGTGGTCAAGCACGGTGATGGAAATCTGTTCTAAAGCAGCTTTAATAATTTTCGTTACTTCAACATCTTGTGGCGAAGGAGTAGAACTCCCTCCCGGGTGATTATGAGCCAGGATGACACTGTGCGCTTTATGCCTCAAGGCCGTTTCTACAATAAGCCTTGGGTAAACCGGTGCTTGGTCAATGGTCCCCTCAAACACAAGCGCGGGATGGATCACCTTATGTTGGGCATCCAGACATATCACATAAAAAACTTCATATGTTCTTCCTGCAAAGAGCGTTAGAGCATATTTTCCGGCTTTGACAGTGCTATCGAGGATAGGTCTTGTTCCCCAACGATCTTTGAGATAAATACGCGCAAGCGAAGGTATAAGCGTTAGTAATATTGCTGAGTTTACTCCTAAGCCTGGAGTCTTGGCCAGATCTTTGTGGTCAGCTTCCAAAACCCCTGACAAAGAACCATATTTATTAATCAAAGAATGGGCGAGTTCATTAATATCCTTTCTGGGTATAGCATAAAACAACAGTAGTTCCAGAATTTGATGATCTTCAAAACCATCTAATCCTTCTTCCAGGAATCTATTTTTCAATCTGCTTCGGTGTCCTTCATGCATAGTAAAACGGTATTCCTTTCATGGTGGTCAAATTTCTATTCCTTCAGTATTTCTACACATTCATAAATTAACCTTCAATTCTACGATCAAATCTCTTATTTCCTTGTTTCTAATTAAGCCTTCCCTATCAGTAACAAAATCTCTTCACATTGGCATTTAATTTCGGTGCAAATCACAATCGAAAAACAAAGAGCTAAAACCGTTTGTCATCGGTCTTAGCTCTATTTTATTTTATCTTAATTAGGGCTTGCTGAATAGCTAAAAATCGCGAAATTACAAGGGTTATAGGGTCTATATGTCGAATTCTAATGCAAGGAAATATTGAAAAATTGGCTCCCGACTTGACCGAATTAGTGACCACATTTTATTCTAAAGACTTTAGAATTTTTTGAATATGCTTCGGAATTTTTGGTTTTACTGTGTATTGAGCACCCTTTATAGAAATTATTCCGGTTTGAATCG
>JBMNTM010000207.1:0-3353 GCA_050945735.1 Desulfosporosinus sp. | reverse complement strand
GATGGCTGGAGAACAAGAACATTAGTTTTTTAAAGGGCTAAAAGACAAAAAAGTTTTACTTCTGGATGTGTGTAGAACAAATGGGCGCAGGAAATAAACCCATAGGATATAGGTATATATGGAATTGCAATATACTTTTATGCAATGAGCGGCTTCAGGCTGCGAATGTATTTATAATTATGAATGTGATCAGCAAGAACAACCGTGATTAACTGGGTAATACCAGCTAATAATAAATCGGCGTGTAGAGTCTTTTCATTTTGAGTCCTGCGGCCGGCAAGGCAAAAACTATCTTTAAAATGGTTGATAGATTTTTCAACAACGGAACGAATTTTATAGGTTTCATCCCATTCTTCGGTGCCACGGATTGTACCGGGGTAAGCACGAAGATTCTTCTCGGGGTAAATGTAAACCATTCGTCCGCAAGGAGAGTCAGTACAAGGATTATCACAGTGGGCACGGCGCCGATATTTACCATCATCGCACTTGTCCCAGGACATTTTAGGGCAGACAAACTTAAAAGTTGGAATTCTGCATCTTAGGTTAGATTTACTGCCTTCCGGTTTCATAGGAAGATTTTTATCATGAGGGCAGCAGGGAATACCATCCTCGTTAATTGTATAGTCCTGGTTCTTAAGCCCGGAACGAGAATTAAGAGGGATATATGCTTTTTCAAAATTCAGTTCAGTAAACAGGGATTTATAAATGTTAACTGTGTCAAAAGCAGCGTCCCCGAGAAAAACCTTTGGATTGATTAAAGGATGCTTATCAAAAAAATCTTTAAGGACAGGGATAAGGGCTTTGGCATCTCCAAGGGATTTATCTTCATCAGGAGAATCGGTTTTCTTTTCCACAATAATCTCCGGGTGGGCATTTATGAAATTTTTATTGTAAAAAGAGATGTCACGGACAATACCGAGGCCATTAGTAACGAGGCCAAACTTGAAAACATAGCAAAAATGGCCATTGATGTAGAGCTGTTTAATATCCTTGTTCGAAGCTGCATGGGAAGGCATGGACTTATAAGCTGCTTTATAGGGGTCATAAGAATCATCAAGGTTCATTGCTTTCTTGAAAGCTTTTAGCTGGCTAATAATGCGGTTTGCATACTTGGGATTATTTTCAGTGACAAAGGCTTCAATGCCGGAAGTATCAAAGATGGTCATAGAAGCAAGAGATTCATTAATTTTTTGGCATATCGGTTCGGTAATATCAACGAGTGAATCGAAAAACGATTGTAAGTCCATTAGGAATTCCTGCTTAAACCTGGTTATCTTAGAGGCATCGGGAACCTTTGAAAAACCACAAAAATCACGAAGTTCCTTTGAGTATTGGAGAAAGATTAAAAGAAGCGAGTCAGTGGGGATGGAGAAAATCCTCTGAAGGAGCAGAGCCCAAAGGAAACCGGAAAGAGGGTATACACGTTTTCTGCCAATAAAGGAATAAAAGTGATTATAGAAGGAAGCAGGAATAAGTTTCTCAAGATTAATGTTATCTTCAAGAAGCGAAAGAAAATGATATTTATCATTTTCAAAAACATTATTACAGTCGGAATAAATATCGGCGAGAGATAATTGTTTAGGTCTTACCATTAGTTAGTAACTCCTTTCCAATGTTGTTTTATTATTGTCTACAACTTAATTTTACCGCATTTTGGAGAGGAGTTATATATAAAAAACGTTAACAAAAGCCTGTATTTATGCGGGCTGCGGCGTTTCGCAAACGCCTATAATTGTTATTACTGAAAGGAAACACTAAAATGTTCAAAAATAAAACCTTATTAATCACCGGCGGCACCGGCAGTTTCGGCCACGCCGTCCTTGATCGATTTCTTGAAACCAATATCGGAGAAATCCGCATATTCTCTAGGGATGAAAAAAAACAGGACGATATGCGTAAACAATACAAAAACGATAAGATTAAGTTTTACATAGGTGATGTACGTGACATACAGAGTGTGAAAAATGCTATGCATGGGGTGGATTACATATTCCATGCTGCGGCCTTAAAGCAAGTTCCTTCCTGTGAATTCTTTCCTCTTGAGGCGGTAAAAACCAATGTACTTGGTACGGATAATGTTCTGACTGCTGCTATCAATGAAGGGGTTAAAAAAGTAATTTGCCTATCAACTGACAAGGCAGCTTATCCCATTAATGCTATGGGTATCTCTAAGGCCATGATGGAAAAGGTCCTAGTAGCTAAATCAAAGACCGTGTCACCGGAAAGGACAACCATCTGTGGTACCCGCTATGGCAATGTTATGGCTTCCCGGGGATCAGTTATACCTCTTTTTGTCGAACAGATAAAGAGTGGACAAGCCCTGACCATTACAGATCCTGATATGACTAGGTTTCTAATGAGCCTTGAAGAAGCGGTGGAATTAGTGGTCTTTGCTTTTGCTAATGCCCAGACGGGTGACATCATGGTGCAAAAATCCCCGGCCAGTACGATAGGAGATTTAGCCCAGGCACTTTTAGAGTTGTTTGATGCTGATAATGAAATAAGAATTATTGGTACCCGCCACGGTGAAAAGCTATATGAAACCTTACTTACCAAAGAGGAATACATAAAAGCTGAAGATATGGGTGGATTTTTCCGAGTACCTGCTGATAAGCGGGATCTAAATTATGATAAGTACTTTGTGGAGGGCGATGTTTGTCTTTCCAGTTCAGAAGAATATAACTCCCACAATACCTATCGCTTAAATGTTGAAGAGATAAAAGATAAATTACTAAAACTTGACTATATAAATAACGAGTTAAGCAACTGGAAGAAAACAGGCAAGTAAAACCAAAAGATTAGAATTATTAGAAAAGCAGACAGCATAAGAACCAGGAGGCATAAGTGAATTTATTCATGCCTTAAGAGAGGAATGGTTATAAAATATGAAGATACTAATTACAGGAGCAAAAGGATTCGTTGGTAGAAACCTAATCGTAACCCTGGACAGATTAGAGAATCTGGAAATCTACCAGTTCGATATTGACACTGATCCAGCACTTTTAGATACATATACTAAGGATTGTGAATTTGTATTCCATCTGGCTGGTATAAATCGCCCTCAGAATGCCCGTGAGTTTATGGAGGGCAATTTCGGTTTTACATCGGAGTTGTTGAATTCACTGAAGAATAACCATAATACCTGTCCCGTCTTAATAACGTCATCAATCCAGGCAGATCTAGACAATCCTTATGGTCAGAGTAAGAAGGCTGGCGAAGACCTGCTGTTTTCATACGGACAAGAGACCGGAGCCAAGGTTTTAGTCTATCGCTTACCTAATGTTTTCGGTAAATGGTGTCGTCCCAACTATAACAGTGCAGTAGCAACATTCTGTCATAATATTGCTCATGAT
>JBMNTM010000206.1:0-3359 GCA_050945735.1 Desulfosporosinus sp. | reverse complement strand
ATAAGGCTTTATAGGAGATGAGAAGATGAGTACGCAAAAAAAGAAGACATGTGTGAAAGAAAAGCAAATGAATGTGAAAGAGAAGAAAATAGTCGTTTATAAAGGAAAGAAAGTCAGAGATGCCCGTTTGCAAGCCTCGATAGGGAGCCAAAAGGAATTAGCGGAGATGACGGGTATTGCACCAAATATTATCAGTGATTTGGAACGGGGTAAACGCATGATGAGTCGCACCTGGGCGATACGAATTGGCGAAGCTGTCGGAGTATACTGGGGAAAGCTAATGGAGTAAAGGCATAAGTTTCTTCGAGACCGTTTCAGATTTTGTGTAAACCTCCATTACTGATGTAAGATAAGAGCATCAGTATGGAGGTTTTATTTAATGGCGAAAAGAAGAATCAGTCCCGAATTATCCTGGCGAGCAAATTGGGCCAATTTAGCCACGTATTTCGAATATCCTCAGGAAGTTAGAAAACTGATTTATACCACTAATGCGATTGAAGGATTTAACCGTCAGCTCCGTAAAGTCACTAAAAGCAAATCCGTTTTTCCAACCGATGATAGCTTATTGAAAATGCTTTATCTGGCGACGATGGATATAACCAAAAAGTGGACTGGCCGGCGACAGGATTGGGGCCAAATTCACTCCCAACTGCAGATCTATTTTGAAGATCGTCTTGAATGATTTTGGCTAAATCCTTAACGGCTCCGGGGTAGACTTGACATGGGACCCTACAACAGATGTTTCAATGGGGAGAGGGCTGTGGCTCAATAGATGCATTCCTTTCGGGTAAGCCCCATCCCTTAATCAAGGGTAACATCTGTTGCTCCCATATCAAGTCATTATTTGGGGTCGAAATTGACAACCCCAGTATTTTTGTATAATGCAGACAAAGAAGCAATAGAGTCTTTCAGCCTATTGCTTCCAATATAAAATCGTCTATTTTACATCGTTTTGGAGTTTACACAGAGTTTGGGATACACCCATTTCCCCATAATTCATAATATCCTCAATATCTGACGGTACTTCTTTGCTTTCATCTAAAATAATAATTACGTATTTATAATAATCCACAGTCATGCAATATTTTCTCAATTGCTGCCCATATCGAGAGAGAAGGATTTTCTTTATAGTATCGATATCCTTTATACTGTTGCAATACAAGACCATTTTCTTGATTCTTCTGCATAATTGCTTTAGAACCACGAATAGCAGTTCTCACATTATCTAAATTTAGTTTACTGAGAACCCTTTTGAAATTATTTTCTTGCTTATACTGGTCCAAGTTTCTAAAGTTTTCCTCGTATGCCCTATTGATAAATGCAATGTACTGTTTGCGATGATTCAGGTGCCCGTTACATTCAATTTTGTGAAGCAGCATCCAAAGTTCAAACGTAAAATTACTATAGCCAAGTTGATACTTAATAGATTTACCTATTGTCTGCGCTTGCTTCATCCGATCCAGCGTTGTACGAAACTGAGTGGTGTGAATTTCTTCATTACTCTCATAATCAAACATATGGGTTATCTCAATTTTTCCCAAGGTAATCAATAACTTTGCACGTTTCATGGGATCCTTTTGAATTGGGCAGTCAATATAAATCTTTCGATATTTGGAAGATGGCTCGGCATTAATAACACCTTGCAACCACTGTAAATACCACTGTTCCGTTTCTCCCTCGACGGTAAAATAGTATTTTCGATTTTCTTTCATCTCTACTACACCTCTTTTCTATCATCTAAGAGGCTTTCAAAGATTGGCGTAAAATCAATATCCTTAATGGCACCATAGCGACTGACAAAGTAATTTTTCATATAGTCTTCGTTTTTGCGAACGCCATCCTTTCCTGTAGTACCAAAATCAGAAAGAGAATAGTGGATGCTGCAATGGGTATCATCATCTCTCTCGACAAATTTAATCTCATCCCGCCGGAATAGATTGGCATTCAGGAAAATAGGGTTATGTGTGTTGAAAATCAACTGAGCATTATGAATGTTGATCTCGTCGTTGTGAAAAATATTGATAATGCTCATCAACGCCATCGGATGAATGGATGCATCAAATTCATCCACGACTAAGGTGCCACCATTCAAAAAGGCGTTGACCACCAGAGGAAACATATTAACAAAGCGAATAGTACCATAGGATTCAAATATTTCAGCAGAGATGGCTGTGCTTTTCTCGGCACCTTTAAACAGTGAGAAGAGCTTCGCTTCGGCATCATCCCCCTCAATTACATAGCCCAAAGCATTGGAGTTGATACCAAAATAGTTTGCGGCCTCATTCAGCGTTTTTTCAATATAGACTGACTTCTTTTTGGGATCGGAAAACTTGCGGGTCAAGTGCAAAGCATCTGCACGATAGATTACCATAAACTTATTATCGAGCCAATTACTAATTAGCGAAGTCAGCTTTGCACTGAACATCGTTTTAAATCCGTTCATCAAAAATAGTTCTTTATCGTTCAAGTTGCTTTTTGCCAATGAAATTGCGCCTTCCGTATTTTGAGCAAAGGCATTTACCAATAGGCCATGAATAGAACTAAAGGTTCCAAACTCCAAGCCTTGATTTCTGGTAAACACCATTTCTTCGTTGACCAAAAGAGACTCTGAAATAATCTTTCTCGGGAAATCCACCTCCAAAAATTTGCCGAGGTTTATCTTCAGCGAATATTCAATTAAAAGGTTTTCTTCAATAAATTTAATTGAAAACGCAACCGGATTTTGCTCTGCATTTAAGTTATTTGGAATCAGCTCCAACGCACTAGCAGCAGCATTGGGAACATTTTTGTCATCCTCATTACGAATATTTCCACGAAGCACAATTGTCTTAAAAGTATCCATTGCTCCGATAATATTCGTTTTTCCGGATGCATTTGGGCCGTAAATTACCGCCGAACACAACCCCTTGTATTCTTTTTTTCCGATTTTTAAATGCTGCACACTATAATCCAACCCCTTTTGTTTCGGAGCAGGAACTAAAGAAAAAGTCAGTTCATCTTTAAACGACTTGTAGTTGTTTACTTTGAATTCTAACAACATATAGATTTCCTCCATTCTGCAAGGATGTTGCAAAATCATATTTATATTATATCTATATGCTGCTCATAAGTCCATCGTATTATTCATTTTGCAGATTTATTTCAAAATGAGATTGAGGTTATTTGGAACTTTCATAAAGAAAGCCACCAAATTTATCTCAAAAAGTAGAATCACTGTGGTTGTGTAAATTATCCTCCCTTTTGGCTAGTTTCCACAACTCTACCTGATACACCCCCTCCACCAGCTTCCACATTTAATTCACCGCGACGGTCTTTGATAATCCAAACTGCCACCTTTTCTCCGGCAACACGCTGCAACT
>JBMNTM010000205.1:0-3360 GCA_050945735.1 Desulfosporosinus sp. | reverse complement strand
GTAAGCGTCAAAGACACCATCACCTAGAACAGCAACCATGAAGATAGTACAATCACATTGAAAAGTTTTAAAAACTTGAAAAGCTTTACTAAGTTTTTCAACCTTAGATGGAGTGATTGTATGAATCTACAAAAAGTCACATCAGATTACCGGCTATCCCAGTGGATGCAAGTGATACAGGAAAAGAAGTGCAGTGGACAGAGCATTAAGGATTTCTGCCGGGAGAAAGGAATAAGCAGTAACGCATACTTTTATTGGCAACGAAAGTTACGAAAAGCTGCCTGCGCAGAGCTTTCAAAACTTGAAGAACCCACGAACTGCGATCCACAAGGGTGGATGCAGCTTGCTCACAGCCAAGAAATGAAATCAACTCTAGATATTGAAGTCGGTGGTTGCCTTATCACAGTGGATACTGAGACGGATTCTGAACTTCTAAAAAGGATCTGCCGCATATTGAGGGCATTGTAATGAGATGGAATGACAAACCCGTATACATATGCTGCGGGCATACGGATATGAGAAAATCGATTAATGGTCTAATGACGCTGGTTAAAGACAGCTTTTCCCTTGATCCGTTTTCAGAAGCGCTGTTTGTATTCTGCAATAGGAATCGGGATAGGATAAAAATTTTAGAATGGGATGGGGATGGATTCTGGCTGTATTTTAAGCGCCTGGAGCGTGGTCATTTTCGCTGGCCGGCAAAAGGAGACAGCACCACTATGCTGCTAGAGTCCAGGGAATTATCATACTTAATAGAAGGTGCGAAACTAGAGAAAAAGCTTAAGAGGAAAGAAGTTTTCGAGCGGCAAATTTCTTAAAAACATTATCTCAAAAAAGACCTGAAAAGCGCATAAACACTAGCTTTTTAGCAAATTTTTCAGTATAATTTTCTTATGAAAACACAAGTTGATTTAGCAGAAAAACTGCTGGAAGTAATTGAAGAAAAAGATCACAGAATCGCTGAATTAGAGCAGCAGTTGCAATGGATTATGTCACAGATCCGCCTTGCGAAGCATAAGCAGTTTGGATCATCAAGCGAAAAAACCGGCGGCTCCCAATTGTCTTTATTCAACGAAGCCGAATCAAATGCGGATATGACCATGCCGGAACCGAAAATTACTGAGGTAAAGGCCCATTACCGTAAACGGAGACGTCTTACAACCGACAAATTGCCGGAAGACTTACCTATTGAGATAATTGAACACGAGCTACCGGCTGAAGATTGTATCTGCCCGGAATGTAGCAGCAAGATGCATACAATGGGAAAACAAACCCGCGAAGAACTAAAGATAATTCCTGCAAAAGCAGTAATTACTCGTCATGTGCAGCATGTTTATGCCTGCCGGAATTGTGAAGAGAATTCCGATCATGTTCCTATCATAAAGGCAGATATGCCAGAACCCGTCATAAAAGGCGGATTCGCCGCGCCCGAAACAATCGCCCACATAGCAGTGCAGAAATATATGATGGCTTCACCTCTTTACAGACAGGAGCAGGAATGGAAGCAAAACGGCATCCTGCTTTCCCGGCAGACTATGTCAAACTGGCTGATCAAAGCCAGTGAGAACTGGCTGGAACCGATATATGAAGAGATGAAGCTTAAGTTATGTAAGCATGAGGTACTTCACGCAGACGAAACTACTCTGCAGGTGCTAAAAGAACCGGGGAAATCGGCACAATCAAAAAGTTACATGTGGCTGTACCGTACCAGCGGAGAGGCCAAACACCAGATAGTACTTTATGACTATCAACCCGATAGAAAGCATATACATCCGGAAGCGTTTTTAAAAAGTTTCAAAGGATATCTTCATGCAGACGGATATGAAGGTTATCACAAGCTTCCTGAAGGCATACTCGTCGTAGGCTGCCTGGCACATCTGAGGCGGAAATTTTTTGATGCATTAAAAACCTTGCCTAAAGAGAAACAAACGGACTCCAATGCGGCCAAGGGAGTAGCTTACTTAGATAGACTGTTCCATCTTGAAAAACAGTTTGCCTCACTTACTCCCGATAACCGCCTCAAGGAACGCGAACGACTATCAAGACCTTTGTTTGCGGAATTTTACAATTGGATTGAAAGTACTGCTGCCTTGCCGAAAACCCTTCTTGGCAAAGCGGTATATTACGCAACATCTCAGCGAAAATATCTTGAAAGATATCTACTTGACGGCCGCCTTGAAATTTCAAACAATCGTGCGGAACGTAGTATTAAGCCATTTGTAATCGGAAGGAAAAACTGGATTTTTAATAACACGCCAAACGGTGCCAGGGCCAGTGCAATTTATTACAGCCTGATTGTAAGCGCAAGAGAAAATGGTTTGAATCCATTTGAATATTTAACATGGATTTTTACCAATGCCCCTAACTTAGGAAGGGTAGGTTACATATCCGCAGTTGAAGACTTCCTGCCCGGCAGTGCAGCTATACCGGAAAAGATATTTACTCCGCAGCAGGGTAATGCAAAACCAAAAAAGTATGCATGGGAGGAAGACTGACGTGGGAAAGAACATTGATTATATGATGGAATTGGTAAATGAATATCTGTCAGGCAAAACTCCCCGGTATATATTCGAATTGGATTTCCAGACGGAGATCTTAGCCCGTTACAAGAAAATGGTGCGGGAAGATAGAGACTATGCAGAATATTTTTATGATATGCTTTCAGAGGATGGCGTTGATGCAGGCGATGATTTATCGGATAAGGAATTCAAACAGCTGATCCGAAGACAGTATAATAAGGTAAAGAGTATTGCCAAAGACGGGTTCTGGTGATATCGAAGTTTAATAGGTACTGGCCTGTTTGACGCTTACGCTGATAACATCGACAATATCACTATAAAGTGTATAGAAGTTTGTAAACCTCATTTGCTTTATATCAAGCTTAGCGTATAAAGCACTATCACTCTCTAGCCAGTCAGTAGCGATAAATTCCTCAATGGCATTCTTACTGCTATCACTATGGCTGGTCCTCTGGTGAGCCACATAAAACTGTCTTTTATCTTCTAACGTAAAAATCAGCAGCATAGGGTAGGGTATAGTCCTCATAATAATCTCGGCTATTCTATCAAGCTTGTAATCTTTATGTACAAGGACTTCTATAACTTCAATCTCAGGATATTCTCGCACTTCATCCTTATAGGCCGGTATATTTATTGTTTCAGGTTTTAGGCAGTAGAGCCATATTACCTTGTTTATAATGTCTGTAAACAAAGATTTATCACTAGTAGATAAATTTGCATTTTCATAAAATAGCTTTTTATAAGTAGGGCTTGCTGAATAGCTAAAAATCGCGAAATTACAAGGGTTATAGGGTCTATATGTCGAATTCTAATGCAAGGAAATATTGAAAAATTGGCTAAA
>JBMNTM010000204.1:0-3376 GCA_050945735.1 Desulfosporosinus sp. | reverse complement strand
GGTTACCCATCGTCATCCAGAATTACACAAAGATGTAATAATCAAGAGATATGCTGTTCGTGAATAAAATGAAATACTGTGAAAACAAGAGATATTTGAAGAAATAATTAGTTTATTAAGGGAGGCTTAAGATGTCAAAATTACTTACTTTACCTTTTTTTATTGCAGCATTATCGGGGATTGCTATGGCTATTCAAGGCACAATAAATGCGGCTTTAAGTAATAAAACATCGCTCCTATCTGCAACACTCGTAGTCCACATTATCGGTACGCTTATCGCTTTAGTTGTTGTACTCTCCTGGCGAGTTCCTTTCTTAAAATACGACTGGCCTTTAATTCCGTGGTATCTATACCTTGGCGGTATACTCAGTGTTCTTATAGTCGGGCTTGTCGCCGTAAGTATCCCAAAAATAGGTGTATGTAACGCAACTACAGCTATTATCATCGGTCAGGTTAGTATGGCTGTCCTTATCGATCATTTTGGTTGGTTCAATATGGCTCGTGTACCTTGGAATTCATCCCAGCTCATTGGCATAGTATTATTTGCTGCAGGAGCTAAACTCCTCTTCCGCTAAAGCGTAGTCAAATGTCAAAAAGCATTAAGTTCGAAAGAATGGCACTTCCCTTATTCAAGGTTAACTAAAACGGGTTCACTACGCCGTACGGCCTACAATTAAGGCCATATTATTAATAATCGAATAAATTTCTTCACTGACAGTAAATTTTTTAATTTGACCGTTAGCTGTTAAGATAACTGAATTTTTGCCCTCAACCTTTTGATCACTTTCAATGAGCTTGAGCATAAAGGTATAGGCATCGCTGCTCACTGCGAGCTGCCTGAACTCTCCTTCGGCGACAAAGATGATCCAATATCCTGTAGAAACGTCGTTCTTTCCATTATAGAGGGCATTGGATACACTGGAAAAGTCTTGTCCAAACAACGACTGCTGGTCATTTATATTCGCGTTTAAGTTGGTCGTATCATTCAGTGTATAATTGTCGTTTAGCGTACTGGTTTGAGTTACCGGTTCAGATAGACGCGAGTATATATCCTTGAATAAATTAGGAAATACAACATAACCAACAACACCGATAATTAGAATCCATAAGGCCAATGCTTGTAAATCTTTCCACAGTTCACCTCTTGGTGGTCGCCCCCAGAAATTTCGCATACCTTCCCTCCATTAATCTCTCATCTTTGCCTTAAATTACAATCCATAAACCATATATACGTTTATCTTTTAAAAGATATGAGTAAAAACTTGCATCTCCCGTTCTTACCCTCTAGAATAAGATCCGAGGTGGAGAGAATGGATCTGCTTCGACAAAAATTGACCTTGTTGCCAAAAAAACCAGGTGTATATCTGATGAAAGATACCCTGGGACAGATTATTTATGTCGGTAAAGCTAAAATATTAAAAAATCGCGTAAAATCTTATTTTACCGGTTCACACAATGGCAAAACTGCTCAGCTCGTAAGTCAAATCAGCGATTTTGAATATATTACGACTGATTCAGAAGTTGAGGCTCTAGTTTTAGAATGCAATTTAATTAAAAAGCATAACCCAAAATACAATATCCTCTTGAGAGATGATAAAACCTATCCCTATTTAATGATTACCGAGGAAACACATCCAAGGATTCTGGTTACACGACAAGTAAAAAAAGGAAGCGGTAAATACTTCGGCCCTTATCCAAATGCGACGGCGGCCAGAGAAGCTGCACGTTTGCTGAATCGGCTTTTTCCATTTAGAAAATGCCGTCAACTTCCCACCAGACCTTGTCTTTATTATCATTTAGAACAATGTCTTGCTCCTTGCGTTTCCGACATTTCCCATGACATTTACGTTGGTATGTGCAAAGAAGTATCAAACTTTCTAAAGGGGGACCAAAGCGGAATAGTCGCAATTCTAGAAGAAAAAATGCAAAAGGCTTCTGAAGCACTCCATTACGAACGTGCTAAAGAATATCGGGACCTTATAAATGACTTGAAACATCTCCGGGAAAAACAAAATATTACACTTACTGATTTTACTGACCGGGATGTAATAGGATATGCCATAACCACAGACCAGATATGCATTCAGGTTTTTTATTTTCGTCTTGGCAAATTGCAGGCACGCGATAGTTTTATTTTCCCCTATTATGAGGAACCTGAAGAAGCTATCACCTCTTTTGTCGCACAATTCTACCTTCAGCGAACAGTATGGCCTCCTGAAATCTTGCTCCCGCCGCTTAAATCCCAAGTATTATCAAGCCTTTTTCCTATCACCATTCCTCAAAAAGGAAAGAAACAAAATTTAGTACAGATGGCGATGTCCAATGCTCAGACCACACTTGACAACCAAATCCTTTTAGAAACAAGCGAACAAGCCGATACCCGACTTGCTTTGACCACACTCGGAGAACTCTTAAATATCCCGGTTCCTAGTCGAATTGAAGCATTTGACATTTCAAATATAGGCGGAACATACAATGTTGCCGGTATGGTTCAATTTATCGAAGGAAAACCCGAACGCCATGGATACAGAAAATATAAAATTCAGCCTATGGAAACCTCTGATGATACGGCTGCCATGGGACAGGTTATACAACGAAGGTATGCACGGTTGGTTTCGGAAAACAGTACTCTTCCTAATTTAATTTTAGTTGATGGCGGTAAAGGTCAAATCAATGCGGCTTTAAATTCTCTAAAGGAATTGAACTTAACAATTCCGGTCGCCGGAATTGTTAAAAATGACCGACACCGCACTCACGGTCTCTTAAATCAATTAGGCGAGATGGTAGATTTGCTTAAAAACCATCCGGCGTTCCATTTACTCGGTAGAATCCAAAATGAAGTCCATCGTTTTGCTATTACGTTTCATCGTCAGCAACGGGCAAAAAGTATGACAATATCTGCCCTCGACAGTATCCCCGGTATAGGGCCAAAACGCAAACAACAACTATTACGTCATTTTTCATCCCTGGACGACATTCAGAGTGCCAGTATCGAAGAGCTCCAAGCAGCCGGAATGCCTCAAAGCGTGGCTGCAATGCTTTATGAATATTTTCGACCCAACAAACATCGTAATGAATTATAACGTAATGAATTATAATAAGGAGGAATCTTTCCTTGATTTTAAACTACAGAGTTGAATTATGTCGAAAATGTTATTATAAACGAACCCATAAATGCTCCGTCTCAGATTCCTACATTCAAAATCCTATGTTCTTAATGACAAAACCAAGTGGAGTATGTCTGAAATATAAGCCAACTCCCTGGTTACCGATACTTTAAACAGTTAATTTAATAGTGATTCCACTGCAAAAACAGGTTGTTTAACCCCTATGGGGGTTTTCAATAGTAAAAATTGTCTTGAGCAGATAGCTCAAA
>JBMNTM010000203.1:0-3377 GCA_050945735.1 Desulfosporosinus sp. | reverse complement strand
ATTTACATGAACAAGGACTGTTTGCAATTGGTTATTACCATCAAAGGCAATCATTCTTTACCTCCAAAAACACTGTTGAGAACGAATTAAACCAAGTATAGCAAGTAAAAACAAGAAAGGAAGTAGGTAATAATGAGTAAAGAGTCATCTATTCAGAAACGTTATGATTTTGTATTATTTTTTGATGTGAAAGACGGAAATCCTAATGGAGATCCTGATGCAGGAAATTTACCACGGATTGATGCTGAGACGGGTCATGGCCTCATTACGGATGTTTGTTTAAAGAGGAAAGTCAGAAACTATGTTGGGATAAAAATGGAAGATAAAGCGCCTTTTGGGATTTTCATTAAGGAAAAGGCCATATTGAACAATATGATTGAGCAGGCTTATATCAGCTTAGATATTAATTTAAAAGAGCCACCAAGTGATCCTGGAGATGGGAAGAAGCGAAATAAAATTGGACAGGGTCAAGGCAAAGAAATTGATCGAGCGAAGCAGTTTATGTGCCAAAACTTTTTTGACATTAGAACTTTTGGAGCTGTATTATCGACAGGAGCAAATGCAGGGCAAGTTCGTGGTCCAGTGCAGTTTACTTTTGCACGGTCAGTTGATCCAATTGTTTCACTTGAACATAGTATCACTCGAATGGCTGTTGCAACCGAAGCAGAAGCAGAAAAACAAGGGGGCGATAATCGTACGATGGGGCGAAAATTTACAGTTCCCTATGGTCTTTACCGCGCTCATGGTTTCATTTCTGCACCACTTGCCAATCAAACCGGGTTTTCTGAAGGTGATTTAGAACTTGTATGGGAAGCACTTGTAAATATGTTTGAGCATGACCGTTCTGCTGCTCGTGGTTTAATGGGTACTAGAAAACTCATCATTTTTGAACATTCATCCAAAATGGGGGATGCACCGGTCCAACAACTTTTTGATTCTGTTACTTTAAAACGGAAAGACGAAAGTAAGCCGGCAAGAGATTATAGTGACTACATTGTAACAATTGAGAAGGATAGGATTCCTAAAAATATCACGCTGATAGAGAAATAATTATGATAAGCTTTTATCATGAAGAGGATTACCTTCTTCTTTCCGGTATCCAACATATGGCGTTTTGTGAGCGGCAGTGGGCACTCATTCATATAGAACAGGCTTGGGCAGAAAATATTCGTACAATTGAAGGAAGATATCTTCATGAACGCACGGATGATCCTTTTGAGAATGAGGCACGTAAAGATATCAGGGTGGTCAGGGCGATGCCGCTTGTTTCTCACAAATTGGGTCTCCGTGGTGTAGCTGATGTCGTTGAATTTTTCAAAGTTGAAGATAATTTAGAGGAAACAACGGTACGACTTAAAAAACGGAGGGGGTGGTGGCGTCCCTATCCAGTAGAATATAAACGTGGACGAGCGAAGCCAGATGATCGTGACGCAGTTCAACTTTGCGCTCAAGCAATAGCCTTGGAAGAAATGTTTAAGGTATCCATTAATTCAGGGTATCTCTTTTATGGTCAGACAAGACGCCGAGAAAAAATTCTATTTGACCAATCATTACGTGTACGAGTAGAAGAACTGTCTGAAAAGATGCATCGCTTAATGTCAGAGGGAATTACTCCTAAAGCAAAGAAGGGTAAACATTGTTCTTTATGTTCACTGATAGAAATATGCCAGCCCAACCTCACCATACGTAAGCATTCAATAAAGAAATATTTGGAGCGAATGGTTGATTTGGAGGTGACGGATTTTTGAGAAAGCTTCTTAATACACTTTATGTAACAATGCCGGATGCATATTTAGCACGTGATGGTGAGAATGTTTTAATCAAAACGGATAATGAAATCAAATTCCGTGTCCCAGTTCATAATTTAGAAGGAATAGTTTGTTTTGGCTTTGCCGGAGCAAGCCCGGGGCTAATGCATCTATGTTGTGAAAGAGGAGTAGCACTTTCGTTTTTAACAGAATACGGAAAGTTTATGGGTCGTGTTACGGGTAAGGTTTCCGGTAATATCCTGTTAAGAAAAAAACAGTATCAATGGACAGAAAATGATGCCATAACGGTTAGATTAGCAAAACGTTTTATCTTAGCAAAAATAATCAATAGCAGAGCTGTTTTACATCGTGCGGTTCGGGACCACCGACAAATTGTTGATACTATACTATTAAAAGACATAATGAACGATATGGCTATTATGGCGAGACAGTTGGATAAAGCAAATAATTTGAATGTTGTAAGAGGATTGGAAGGTCAGGCTGCAAGTTTGTATTTTACTGGTTTTGATCAATTGATATTAAACCAAAAACAAACATTTCGCATGGCTGAAAGAAACAGACGTCCACCATTAGACCCAATCAATGCATTGTTATCTTTTTTATATACTTTATTAACCTACGAAGTAGTTGCCGCATTAGAAAGTATCGGGCTTGATCCACAAGCAGGGTTTTTACATCGGGACAGACCAGGTAGGCAGAGTCTTGCTCTAGATGTAATGGAAGAACTTAGACCTCACTTTGCTGATAGGCTTGCGGTGACACTTATTAATCGTAACCAGATTGATCCAAATGGTTTTATCATTAAAGAAAATGGTGCGGTTGTCATGGAGGATAAGACCAGAAAAGACGTACTAATAGCTTGGCAGAAACGCAAACAAGAAGAAATTAGGCATCCTTTTTTGGAGGAGAAAGTATCTTTGGGACTGGTACCCTATATTCAGTCCATGCTTCTTGCAAGGCATATTAGAGGCGATCTTGAAGATTATCCACCGTTTTTCTGGAAGTGAGGGATACTAATATGATGGTATTAGTTACATATGATGTAAATGTAACTAGTATTTCAGGAAGAAGACGTTTGCGTAAAGTTGCAAAACAATGTCAGAATTATGGGCAGAGGGTTCAAAATTCTGTATTTGAATGTTTGGTAGATCCAACACAGTTTGCAGAATTAAAACATCGTTTGGAGAGTATCGTAGATCAAAATAAGGATAGTCTGCGCTATTATATGTTGGGTAGTAACTGGAAACGGCGAGTGGAACATTACGGGGCAAAGGATACTTATGACCTTGAAGGTGTTCTTATTATTGATGCGAACCCTTAGTTGTCATTAGTTTACTAGAAGATTCGCATTGCTTGAATATCAAAGGTATAACGAACTTTCTTATTTTTCATAATAATTATTCACTCACTAAAATAGGTTTCGCAAAACAAAGCACTGAAAGGCTTTGTTTTTAAAGGCTTATTTTAAGACAGTCGCACCCCGTGCGGGTGCGTGGATTGAAACATGCACCGGGACAAGTGTGCAGATGCAGTTAGGGTCGCACCCCGTGCGGGTGCGTGGATTGAATCTTGCAAACAGGACAAATTTTCTCAATTTTGGTTGTCGCA
>JBMNTM010000202.1:0-3385 GCA_050945735.1 Desulfosporosinus sp. | reverse complement strand
TCTTATGAAGAAGCAAAAAAGTACGCTAACAAACGTGTAGCCTTTGGCAAATCACTCACAAAGCTATATTCTATACAGGAAATGTTATCGGATATGTATGTAAAGATCCAGGCAGCAAAACTATTAGTTGAGGATGCAGCGAAAAAACGCGACAGCGGTGGCGACTATTCATTGGCAGCGTCAGTAGCTAAACTATTCGTTTCTGAGGTTGTTAATGAAGTTTGTTATAAGTCTTTACAAGTATTTGGCGGTCATGGATATATGCAATACAATAATGTAGAACGTTATGTTCGAGATGCCCGTGTAATGGATATCGCAGTTGGTGCTACAGAAGTTCTTAAGATGGTTGTCGGGAGCACAGTTGCAAGAATAAGTGAAGACCCTTAATATTAAAATTTTAAAGAGCTATCCTTAGCATAAAACTAAGGATAGCTCTTTAATTATCGGTTCGGTGGGATTAGTTACTCGTAAGTATAAAATCCTTTTTTGGTTTTTTTGCCCCATTCACCTTTGGTAAATTTCTCAACAATCACTGGTGAGGGTTTGTCTTTGGGGTCACAGGTTTCTTGATAGCGTCCCATTGTTTTATAGTAGACGAGATCAACTCCAGTTAAATCCATCAAACGGAATGGTCCCATTGGATGTCCTAATGCATTTGTTATGCAGAGGTCGATCTCTTCAGGAGTAGCAATTCCGATGTCATTTAAATAAAGCGCTTCAGTTTGGATTGCAGTCAAGATTCTGTTTACTACAAATCCATAAATTTCTTTCTTGAGTAATACGCCAATCTTACCCATCTTTTTGCATAAGTCCATTGCTATTTGAGCAGTTTCTTCAGATGTGTGTGGTCCTTGTACTACTTCCACAAGTTTCATAACCAAGGCGGGATTGAAGAAGTGCATATTACATATTTTATCAGGACGATTTGTCGCATCAGCTACTTTTGAGCTGACAATATAGGAACTATTAGTTGCTAAAATTGCATGTGAAGGAGCTATTCTGTCTAAATCCGCAAATAGTTTTCTCTTGATATCAATTTTTTCAACTGCCGCTTCAATCACAATATCTGCATCTTTAGCAGCTACTTCTAGATCAGTAGTATAATGAAGCTTAGCCTGAGCTTGATCTGCTTGTTCTTGCGTTAATTTTCCTTTTTTAACGCGTTCTGGTAAATATGAAGCTGCAAAACTCTCCGCTTTATCTAACATTTCTTGGCTAATATCAGTACAATACACATTGTAACCAGCTAAAGCAGTACTCACAGCAATTTGATGCCCCATATTACCGGCTCCAACAACACAAATATTTTTAATGTCCTCAATGTTCAATTCCCGATGCCTCCTTGTAAAATGGTTCATTCTGTAAGTTAATGGTAGAAATGTTAATTATATTTTTCGGGCCAGCTAACTTATAGTATACCAAGTTAACTAGTATTTAATCTCTTTTAATTCTTTTATGCATCGAGGCGGCAATCCGATATAGTAGGCGGTTGCCTCTTCCAGGGATGTCTTCAGTTTTTCTGACACATCCCCGATTATTTTGGCAGGCACTCCCACTACTAGCTTGTAGGCTGGAATTACCATATTTTCCGTGACCAGAGCCCCTGCGCCAATACAGCAACCTTTACCAATTTTAGTTCCATCCATTAGTATTGATCCCATTCCAACAAAAACGTGTTCACCCAAAGTAGTCGAATGCAGAATTGCACCATGTCCGATGTGACTTTGGTTGCCCAAAGATGCAGTTTCGTTAACGCTGACATGAATGACGCAGTTTTCTTGTATATTAGACTCTCGTCCGATTATAATTTTTCCCCAGTCACCTCTAATACGTGCTCCTGCACCTACATAACAACCTTTACCCAATGTGACATTTCCGATAATTGTCGCTTCGGGATGTATGAAACAGCCTTCTCCAATGGTTGGCTTTTTTCCTTCAAATTCATATATTCCCAAAATGATACCTCATTAATTATCCAGCATTTCTACGATCATTGCCTGTCCTTGTCCGCCACCGATACATAGTGTTACCATACCATATTTAATTTTGCGGCGGCGTGCTTCATGAAGCAGTGTTACCATTAAGCGAGCTCCAGTAGCACCAACCGGATGTCCTAAGGCTGTCGCTCCCCCATTGACATTTACTTTATTGATATCCATTCCTAATTCACGTATACAGTAAACGGCTTGCGAGCAAAATGCTTCATTAATCTCAATCAAGTCGATATCGTCTAAAGTAAGTCCGGTTTGTTTTAATACCTTACGTACAGCGTATACAGGTCCAACTCCCATAATTTTTGGATCTACTCCAACTACTGCATCACCAATAAATCTAGCCCATGGTTTAAGACCTAGTTCCTTGGCTTTATCAGCTGACATCAGAACGACAGCTGCAGCACAGTCATTTCGTCCACATGCATTACCTGCGGTAACCGTTCCGCCTTCTTTAAACACAGGTGGTAGTTTTGCCAGTGTTTCCATAGTTGATGGTCTTGGACCTTCATCTGTGTCAAATACTATTGTGCCTTTACGGGTCTTAATCTCAACGGGAACAATCTCTTCTTTGAAAACCCCATTTTTTAGGGCCTCTTGACATCTGGTCTGACTCAGAACAGCCAATTCATCCTGTTCTTGTCGAGTTACATTAAATTGTTCAGCTACGTTTTCCGCTGTATCTCCCATTGTACATTTGCCATAAATTTCAGGAGGTTGTCCACCATATCCAGCTTCTGTTAAAGCATCAGTTAAAATCACATCTCCTGCTTTGTAACCAAAGCGAGCACCTTTAAGATAGAATGGTGCTTGGCTTAAACTTTCTGTTCCACCTGCTACAACAACTTCACATCTTCCAGTCTGAATTTCCTGGACTCCACAGCTAATAGCGGTAAGACCAGCACCACATTGACGATGTACTGTAAATCCAGTACTGTATTCAGGCATTCCAGCCAAGAGTGCGGCATGGCGAGCAATATTCGCTGCTTCAGTTGTTTGTCGCGACCAACCTAATATAACTTCTTCAACTATTTCTGGGCTAATGCCTGCTCTTTTAACTACTTCCTCGATTACAATAGCAGCTAGTTTTTGAGGCTTGACGTCTTTTATAGTACCTCCTATTACACCAGTTGCTGTTCTCACTGCACTTACAATTACTACATCTTTCATATAAATAACCCCTCAACTTTTCTTTTATTTCCATCGGATCAGTTCAAGATACCTCTAGTTGGATTGTTATAGAAAAATCAATACTGTTGGTAAAATCCCAACTATTAATCTTAAACTGCCGAAAGAAGCCTGATCTCTTCTCTATTTTTTAGTTTTTGAAGTTCATGTTATTTTACAATTAATACATAAAAGTTAAGAATTTAAAAAGTATTCCTTATGGACAA
>JBMNTM010000201.1:0-3406 GCA_050945735.1 Desulfosporosinus sp. | reverse complement strand
GGGGAAAAAGTATCTGGTCAGGAAATAGAACGCAGGTTACTCCTTCTTATGCGGGCTATGAAATAAATGATAGCGTGAACACTAAATTTGATTGGGAAAAAGAAGAGAAATCTGAGGAAAATATGGACCTACCAATCAATAATGGTTTTGATAGCGGCGAAAGGAGTCCGGATGTCCAGTGGCCATGGGACCGGGAGGAAGATAAAACAATTATTTCAGCGGGCTCCGGTCAATCTGAACCCTTGGAAGTTTGGAAAAAGGAACCTACTCAAACTGAAGAATCGAAGCAAACTATAATTTTATGGAGCAATAGAGATAGTTCCATACCGTGGTGGGAGGACCCACTACATCAGAGGGATTCAGTTTCGGGAAAGAAGGAATAATACAAGCTTTAGGAGAAGAGTATTAAAGAGAAGATCATGCGGTTTTTTACATGAAATAAGGTAGAGAAATGTTATGATACGTAATTGAAATGGGGCATTTCATGAAGGACAAGGTAAGTTATCGATGTTCTAACTGCGGAACTGTCAGTCCAAAATGGTTTGGAAAGTGTCAAAAATGTCAGGGATGGAACACATTGGAAGAGGCGAAGATTCAACATAAAACGACTTTCTTAAGTAAGCGAAAGACTTTTCCGAAGAGATTATCTGAGATTTCAACCAGCAATATTGATCGAATAATGACAAACATTAGCGAATTTAATCGGGTTTTGGGTGGAGGTATAGTTAAAGATTCCCTGATTATCTTGACAGCAAGGCCTGGTGCGGGAAAATCAACATTGCTTTTGCAAGTGGCGGCTGATGTTGCTAATAAGGGTTACAAGGTTTTATATGCTTCGGCTGAAGAGAGCGAGAGTCAAATCAAAAGCAGGTCAGATCGCATTCTAAAAGGAAGTCAGAGCAACATTTGGATATACTCTGATACGAGTATGAACCATGTCCTCTCTTCAATTGAAGAGCTTGACCCGGATTTAATCATTATCGACAGTATTCAAACTTTCAGCCTTGAAGAACATCCTTCCCGGCCTGGTTCCCCGATCCAAACGATGGAGTGTGCCAATGAACTCTTAAAAGCAGCGAAAAATAACAGTCGTCCCAGAGCTGTGATCATGGTTGGACAAATGACAAAAGACGATGAAATTGCCGGACTTCGTGCGTTAGAGCATTTGGTTGACGTAGTTTTAATCCTTAATGGCGAAAATGAAGAAGAACTGAGGGGAGCTTGGTGTTCGAAGAATCGATTTGGAAGTACAGGTGAAATCGGTTTTTTTTCGATGACTGAACGAGGACTGTTATCGATTGATAACCCATCGGAGTACTTTATGACTCAAAGGGGAGAGGGGCAAAAGGTCTCAGGCAGCGCTCTGACAGTAATTAAAGAGGGGACACGTCCGATCATTGTGGAAATAGAAAGTCTCGTCTCTAAGTCGTTCACTCCATATCCATCGAGAATAGCGGAATGCTTGAGACGAGATCAATTAAATACCTTAATATCCATTCTTGAACAAAGAGGTAAGATAAACCTATATGATAAAAATGTGGTCATTAAAACGACGGGAGGGCTTCAACTCAAAGAGCAATCCGTAAGCTTGGCAATTATTATGTGTATAGTTTCATCAGTTAAGGATAAAGCGCTTCCTAATGATACTGTGTTTGTAGCGGATGTAGGGCTTACCGGAGAGCTTAAGAAAGTACCTTCCATTGAAGCTCGCCTTCGGGAAATTGCCAGAATGGGATTTAAGCGAGTCTACATAGCTAAAAATAATCTCAGGGATTCGTCAAAATTTGGAAACCTTGAAATTATTATGCTTGATACTTTGAGGGATGTCATTCGGGATTTGAATATGAACAGCACGATAACTGAAGCACTTACCTAAAGGCAAGTGTTGTTTTTAGGTCCTATGTCAGCGACATATGGGGTTTTTAATTAGGTCTTGTATAAAGGCATTAGATGAACTCTGCATATGGTATCCGTTGGGGGGTAGGGAATATTTGTTAATTAAATGGAAATAATATGAAAGCTCCTGCAATGCAGGAGCTAAATTAGTTGATCTATAAGTAGGTGAGAAACTTACGTCATGTTAAAAATGGTTAAAGTTTGAAGTTTTTTAAGTTCTCGGTTAATGACATCAGTCAGCGAAATGTCCAAGGTATTGGACAGGGCGGCTATATAAAATAATTGTTTACCTAGTTCAGCTTCTATGATATCTCGACAGTTATCGCAAGTTGATCCTTCGAGTTGGCTATTCAAGAGTTCTTTTAAATCCGCGAGGCTTGCATCTGGTGGTATGGGTTTCTTATGCGCATTAATTGCATGACAACCGCAACTTGTCACCGATTTAACGACCGCACGGTTTACACGCGCAGACGATTCTTGCCCTTTGGACAAGATATCCAAAATACTTTGATGACGTATTAAGAGAGATTTTACAGTGCTTTGGAATTGGTCAGTGAGTTGTTCCATGTCTGTGCTTCCTCACTCCTTTCTACCTTCTCTATTATAACGAGACGGCTGGGCTATTGTCAATTTTCAATAAGCTCAAGAGAAAATGGATAGAAATAAAAGGGATAAAAGGAATGATTAGGAGGAATGAAAGGGAAATTGACAGCCTTAATACTGTATGATATAATTTTAAAATTTTGACCCGAGCTTTGTTCCCTGTTATACTGATATAAGGGGGTGTTTGTATGTTTAAAGTTGGGGACAAAGTTGTTTATCCAATGCATGGTGCCGGTATTATTGAGGCGATTGAGGAACGTGAAGTCCTTGGAGAAAAACAAAATTATTATGTTATGCATTTACCAGTGGGGAATATGAAATTATTTATTCCCATAAATAACGTAAAAAATTTAGGCTTACGAAAAGTAATTTCTCCTTCAATGGTTAACGATGTGTTAGAGGTACTGAAAACTAAAGACACGACAGCAACATTAGCCTGGAATCGGCGCTATCGTGCAAACTTGGAAAAAATCAAGAGTGGAAATATTTTTGAAGTTGCCAATGTCGTGCGTAGCCTTGCACAAAGGGAAAGTGAGAAAGGGCTTTCAACCGGGGAAAAAAAGATGTATGAAAATGCCTGCCAAATCTTAATTAGTGAACTCGTTTTGACGGAAGGGTCAGAAGAAGCAACGGTTAGACAAAAGCTCTTAAAAGCTTTAGTTATTGTATAGGTTTTATACCCGTATAAGTTTTTTCGTAAGAATGCGTTTTTCTTGTTGCACTTATGAACAAGAAGACATATACTATTTTTTATCGTAACATTTAAGCAAATAATGCTTTAATTTCCTTTGCTTGAAATATTCTACTTTATTAAAGTATAATTGGTAAGAATTTTAGTCACAATATAGAAAAAAGGAGGTGAAAGGATGATTCGCAACTTAATACGTGGGATCATCACTCTGTTGGT
>JBMNTM010000200.1:0-3428 GCA_050945735.1 Desulfosporosinus sp. | reverse complement strand
ATTTACTTTTAAATGGAGGTATAAATTACCGTAAGAGAGAATATTAAACACATTAGGGATTTGAATAGAGTAAAGCGGGTGCTATGGCTAAGTGGAAAAGAAATATCTCGAACAGGATGAAGTATACCTGTTCAATCGCGGGGAACTATACCACAGTTACCTAAAATTTGGCGCACATATTATAGATAATAATAACATACGTGGGACGCACTTTGCAGTATGGGTACCGGACGCATTCAATGTCAGTGTTGTGGGAGAATTTAATAATTGGTGTTCCACAAATAGTGCAATGGTTCAAATGGGGAGCAGCGGGGTGTGGACCCTCTTTGTGCCCGATGATCTGCAAGGGCAGCTATACAAATATGAAATACATACAAAGGAAGGAAAAAAATTTCTTAAATCCGATCCCTATGCTTTTTTCTCAGAGTTAAGACCTGCTACCGCCTCAATCGTTTATTCGTTAGATGTTTTTAATTGGCAAGATCAAACATGGATGGAACAAAGAAAAAGGGTTAAGGTTCAGGAGATGCCTCTTTTGATTTATGAAGTTCATTTGGGTTCATGGAGAAGAAAAGAGGATGGCAGCTATTATGATTGGCGAACTCTCGCCAGAGAGCTATTGGAATATGTGCTTCAGATGGGGTATACACATATTGAATTAATGCCCATTATGGAACATCCTTTTGATGGTTCCTGGGGGTATCAAGTGACTGGTTATTATTCCTGTACAAGTAGATTTGGTACGCCCACAGATTTTATGTATTTTGTAAATCAATGTCACCTTGCAGGTATTGGCGTTATTTTGGATTGGGTACCAGGTCATTTCTGTAAAGATGCCCATGGTTTAGGTGAATTTAATGGTCAGGCAGTATACGAAAATGGTGAGAATGAACAATGGGGGACTTATAACTTTGATTTTTCAAAAACTGAGGTGTTAAGTTATCTTATATCAAACGCAGTTTTTTGGTTTGACAAATACCATGTTGATGGGTTACGCGTGGATGGGGTAAGCAGTATGCTTTATTTGGATTATGAAAAGCCTGAACATTCATGGAAGCGTAACATTCATGGAGGAAGAGAAAATTTAGAAGCTATAGCATTTATGCGGCGGTTAAATGAAGTAGTTTTACAATATTACCCTGGCGCGTTAATGATTGCAGAGGAAGCTACTGACTGGCCGCTTGTTACATATCCGCCGTATATGAATGGACTTGGTTATAACTGTAAATGGAATATGGGCTGGATGAACGATACCTTGCAGTATATGAGACTTGATTTTCCCTTGCGCAAGTATCACCATCACTTATTGACATTCTCCTTGACCTATGCTTTTTCGGAAACTTTTATTCTCCCGCTCTCTCATGATGAGGTTGTCCATGGTAAAAAGTCTTTATTGGACAAAATGCCGGGTGACTACTCGCAGAAATTTGCGGGTTTAAAAAGTTTGTATGGTTATTGGATGTGTCATCCGGGAAAAAAATTACTATTTATGGGCGGAGAGTTTGCGCAGTATATTGAGTGGTGTGAGAATAAACAATTAGATTGGTGTATTTTGGCATTTGAAATGCATAGAAAGTTTCAGCTTTTTGTGAGTGCTCTCAATAAACTTTACTGTCAAGAAAAGGCCCTATGGGAAAATGACCGGCATTGGTCAGGTTTTGAATGGATAGACGTTGGGAATCAAGAACAGAGTATTTTAATATTTTCCCGCAAAGCCCTCAATGTAGATGATTTTCTCATTATCTTAAATAATTTTCAACCTAACAGTTATGAGAACTTTCGTTTGGGAGTCCCACGCCAAGGTATATATCAGGAAATATTTAATTCTGATCAAAAGGTTTTTGGCGGGAATGACCAAATCAATCGGTCATTACTCGTCACTGAAAAAGTATCCTGGCATAATCAAATGTTTTCTTTGACCATCACGGTTGCTCCGTTAGCGACGATAATACTAAAACCATTAATATTAAGACCATTGTTAAATAGTGAAATATTGGAGGAAACAAATGTTTACTGATAAAGAAAGCTTTAAGCAGGCTTATCTCATGAAATTAATTGAGCGGGAAGGGATTACAGCAGATGAAGCAACCCAATGGGATAAATTCGTTGCCTTAGCGGCCTTGCTAAAAGAAAAAATGTGTTATTACCGCACCATTAATAATAAGTCTCTGGTGCAGGGGAAACAAGTTTATTATTTTTCGATGGAATTTCTCATCGGAAAACTACTTCATAATTATTTGGTTAATTTCAGGATTGAAGAACTTGTCCGCGAAGGCTTGTCAGAGTTGGGTATCAGTCTTGATGATCTATTGGAACAAGAAGTAGATCCTGGTTTGGGTAATGGGGGTTTAGGAAGATTGGCCGCCTGTTTCCTGGACTCCATGGCTTTCTTAGGAATTAACGGGCATGGTAATGGGATTCGCTATAAATATGGGTTATTTGAACAAAAAATTGTGGGCGGCAATCAGGTCGAAGTTGCAGACAACTGGCTGAAAAATGGATATCCGTGGGAAATACGAAAGCCAGATAAAGCCGTTGTTGTTAAGTTCAAAGGGAATGTGAGAACGGAACTTAATGAGGGGAAAACTATATTTATCCACGAGAACTATGAATCGGTGCTTGCGGTACCTTATGATATTCCTATTATGAGCTATGATAATCCTTTGTATATTAACAACTTAAGATTATGGAGTGCAGAAACGATCTGCGGTGAATTGGATTTAGCTTGTTTCAATCGTGGGGAGTTTAATAAGGCTTTAAGCAATAAATCAGAGGTGGAGTCAATTTCCTATATTCTTTATCCTGACGACAGTAGTCCTGCAGGAAGAGAGTTAAGGCTTAAGCAAGAATATTTTTTTGTTGCTGCAGGTTTAGCCACCATTGTAAGGAGTTATAAAAAAAAGATTTCAAATTCCTTGCGCAACTTTCCGCGACGGGTATCAGTTCATATCAATGACACCCATCCGGTATTGTGTATCCCGGAGCTGATGCGCATTTTGATTGATGAAGAAGGAATGGGATGGGATGAGGCGTGGAATATAACAGTGAATACTATATCCTTTACAAATCATACCATTATGCCTGAAGCCAATGAAAAATGGCCGATTGAGCTGGTCAAAAGCCTTCTGCCTAGAATTTACCAAATCATCGAGGAAATTGATCGAAGATTCAAGGAAGATTTAATTACCCGATTTATGGAGGATGAGACGGTAATTCGCAATACTCAGATCATAAAAGACGGGTATGTTTTGATGGCTAATTTGGCTATAATCGGAAGCTCATCTGTAAATGGTGTCGCACGCTTACATACAAAAATCCTCAAGAATGAGGTCTTTAAAGATTATTATCGTATTTCTGGTTATAAGTTTAATAATAAAACAAATGGTGTTAATCACAGAAGATTTCTGTTAGCGGCCAATCCGGAACTT
>JBMNTM010000199.1:0-3442 GCA_050945735.1 Desulfosporosinus sp. | reverse complement strand
GACCACATTTTGACCTTGTTAAGATTAAAGAATGTTGATTTATCAAGGTTTTTTAGGAATTGTTAGTCTGGTTTTTGCTTAAGGCGGTCAAGTCAGGTAAGAGCAACTCAAGTTCATACCGGCAGCAAGAAAATTTGGTATTGGCAGGTATTCTTTATCTATTAAATCTTAAAAATAGGGAGAAGGGGAAAATGATTAATTCCAGTATTGCCATTCAAGTATTACCGGCAGTAGAAGGCCAGGAAGTCATACGCGTGGTAGATAAGGTGATAGCCTATCTAAAATCCACCGGCTTAAATGTATTCGTAGGCCCATTTGAGACAACCATTGAAGGAGACTTTGAACAGCTCATGGATATCATAAAACGCTGCCAGCTGATTTGTATTGAAGAAGGTGCGCCCAGAGTGATGTCCTACGTAAAGATAAGCTATAAGCCGGGAGGCGGGATTTGGACGATTGATGAAAAGGTTACAAAACATCACCAATAAGCTTTATCCGGCATTGCTTCTGCTATTTCTGCTGCTAATCTGGTACTTGGTAACAGAAACCGGACTTGTCCCGGCATTTATGCTGCCTTCGCCCGCTGATGTGCTCCGTGCCTTTATCAACTCATTTTCCGATCTGATGCAGCATGCCCGGGTATCGTTGACAGAAGCGTTTTTAGGCTTGGGAATAAGCATTGTTTTAGCGTTCGTCATTGCGCTTTTAATGGATCGGTTCGAAATGTTTTATAAAGCTGTTCATCCTGTTCTGGTTATCACGCAGACCATTCCCACCGTGGCAATTGCTCCTTTGCTGGTGTTGTGGTTGGGTTATAATATGGCACCTAAGATTACACTGGTGGTAATAGTGTGTTTTTTCCCAATGACTATCGCTTTATTGGGCGGATTTAAATCGTCTGATCCGGATGCCATGAATCTGATGCGCGCTATGGGAGCCGGAAAGTGGCAAATATATCGTTACATTAAGTTGCCCAACGCCTTGCCCGGTTTTTTCTCCGGCCTTAAAATATCTGTATCTTATTCCATAGTGGGTGCAGTCATAGCGGAATGGCTGGGCGGAAATAGTGGGCTGGGAGTATATATGACGCGCGTACGGAAATCCTACGCTTTTGATAAAATGTTTGCTGTCATTTTTCTGATTATCATCTTGAGCTTGCTGCTTATGAAATGTGTGGAACTCCTGGAGCGAAGGGCAATGCCCTGGGCACAGGCTGAACATGAACAGGATCAACCTAATTAAGATTAAGGTAAGAACCATATTTTAATATAAAGCACGGGGAAATTGCCAGCATCTGAAGAGGGGCTTACATCTGTTATACATTCTTATTAAATATGGGTAAAAAAAGCAGCATAAGATTGTTAATTCGAGGAAAAAAAGCTCATCAGGCCACAATTAATATTTAAGGAAAGAGGAAGTTTACATGAAGAAGAGAGTTATTGCATTAGCTTTGATGTTTGTTATTTCAGTAGTCATAGGATTGGCGGGCTGCGCGCCGTCTAACACCTCTGAATCCGCCCGGCAGGGAACGGAAAAAATTAGATTCGTACTGGATTGGACCCCCAATACCAATCATACCGGCGTATATGTGGCACAGGAACTGGGATATTTTAAGGATACCGGTCTGGAGGTTGAAATTATTCAGCCACCTGAAGGGGGAGCTTTACCGCTGGTCGCGGCGGGAAAGGCAGAATTTTGCGTAAGTTTCCAGGAGGAAATAGCTGCTGCGATCACGTCGGATAGTCCGCTGGATGTTGTTGCTGTGGGCACAATTTTACAGCATAATACATCAGGAATAATCTCTTTGAAGAAAGATAATATTTTAAGCCCCAAGGATATGGAGAACAAGGTCTATGCAACCTGGGATACCCCAATCGAAAAAGCAATTTTAAAGCAAGTAATCACAAAGGATGGCGGGAACTACGACCAGGTGAAAATGATCCCCAGTACAGTAACGGATGTAATATCGGCACTGCAAAGCGATGTGGATGCAGTTTGGATCTTTTACGGCTGGGATGGAGTAGCCACCGAGCTGAAGGGTCTGGAGACAAATTTCTTCGCCTTTAAAGACATGGAGCAGGTTTTGGATTTCTACACGCCGGTGATCGCCGCCAGTCAGACTTACCTGCAGGCAAATAGCGAGACTGCTAAAAAGTTTTTGGCAGCTGTAGCCAAGGGGTATGAATACGCCATTGAAAACCCTGAACAGGCAGCTAAGATTCTGGTGAAGCATGCGCCAGAAGTTGAGCTTAACCTTGCCACGGCCAGTCAGAAGTACCTGACAGATCAGTATAAGGCCGAAGTGGAACAATGGGGTTATATCGATCAAAAGCGGTGGGACAATTTTTATGCCTGGATGTATGAAAATCAACTGCTCCCCAAGAAACTTGAGCATGGAAAAGGCTTTACAAATGCCTATCTGCCTAAAAAATAATCAAATACAACTAATATGGAGTTAAGATGGGAATAATTAAACTCGAAACGCAACACATTTCCAAGAGTTATGCGGGTGTATTAATCATCAAGGATATCAATGTCAGACTTGGCGAAAATGAATTGGTGAGTCTGCTGGGTGTAAGCGGTATTGGGAAAAGCACATTGTTCAACGTTATTGCCGGCGTGCTTCAGCCTGACTCTGGCCGGGTGTTGCTAAATGGCGAGGATATAACAGGTCAGGCCGGTAAGGTAAGTTATATGCAGCAAAAAGATTTGATGCAGCGGCACATGACGGTGCTGGATAATATCGCCTTGCCGCTTTTTATTCGAGGGATTCCTAAGCGTCAGGCCAGAGATCAGGCACTGAGTTATTTTGCAGATTTCGGCCTGGAGGGTACAGAAAAGATGTATCCGGCGCAGCTTTCAGGGGGCATGCGCCAGCGCGGTGCACTTTTGAGAACTTATTTATTTTCGCAGGAGGTGGCACTTTTTGATGAGCCGTTTTCCGCTCTGGATGCCATCACCAAAAGTGCGATGCACTGGTGGTATCTTGACCTTATGTATCGCCTTAATATGTCTACGCTGTTTATCACTCACGATATAGACGAAGCGATCTTAATGTCGGACAGAGTCTATATTATGACTGGGCCGCCGGGTGAGATTGCACATGAGATAATTATCGATATGCCTCGTCCACGTGGGGATGATTTTTTGGTATCAGATACTTTTCTCGGGTATAAACGACAGATCATTAAGCTTCTTGACAATAAAAGATGAGCACATTGTTAAGTTTCGCTTGGATCAAAACGCTTTTAATAACCATCGGAAAGTATTATTCTAAAAGTCCACAGTTTATATCCCGGATAGAAGGCTATAATGAGGCTATAATTATGATATAATATAATTAGCTAAGTAGGGGATGCTGAACAACCCCTTGAGATTTAGTTCATAACAGGTCTGGCTTGTTTAAACGAGCCTTGTAGCTTTCCTAAAAAGAAAACGTAAA
>JBMNTM010000198.1:0-3443 GCA_050945735.1 Desulfosporosinus sp. | reverse complement strand
CCATGTTGATCAACCTGGCAGCTTTCGGTAGTTTTTATTTACGCTTTGTCGGAGACATTAAGTTCGAGGATTATCAAATATATAATCACACAGCTATAGCGGCAACAATTATTTACATTGTAGTCTTTTATATTTTTGGCTTATATAATCGGCTTTGGCAGTATGCAAGTACAGGAGAGTTACTTTCCGTTGTCTATGCAGTAACTGTCGGAACGGGTGGAACGGCGGCAGCAGTTTATCTTTATGGTATCGCGAGCAATACTCCCCCCCCGTTTCGGATTCCTAACGCTGCTGCCGTCTTATTATGGTTTTCGATGATCTTTTTAATCGGCGGTTCACGGTTTATTTGGCGAATCTTACAAGAAAATAAGTTTGATCGCCATGTTCCCGGCGCGCAAAAAAAGGTGCTTATTGTGGGAGCAGGCGATGCAGGCGTCTTAGCCGCGCGTGATTTAAAAAATCGTAATTATCGCGATGGGCGTCCGGTTGGTTTTATTGATGATGATCGCTCGAAGCTAAAGCTGCGCTTACTTGGCATTCCGGTTTTAGGTACGCGTAAAGATATTAACAGCATTGTCAAGGATCATAATATTGATGAAGTCCTTATTGCTATGCCTTCAGCTTCTGGTGAGTCTGTGCGCGAAATTGTGCAAATCTGTGAAAAGTCTGGCGTAAATCTAAAGATTATGCCCGGTGTCTATGATATTATCAGCGGAGATATTAATATCAACCCTATTCGACAAATTCAAGTGGAGGATTTACTGGGCCGTGACCCTGTCAAAGTGGATCTCCAAGAAATAGCCGGATATCTTTCCGGTGAGACAATTTTTATTACCGGTGCGGGCGGCTCTATTGGTTCGGAAATTTGCCGTCAGGTTGCCAAGTTTAATCCGGGGAAACTTGTCTTAATCGGGCATGGTGAAAACAGTATCTTTATGATCGAACAGGAGTTGCGTGACGAGCATCCGGAAGTTGAATATAGCACAGAAATATTGGATATTAAAGATCGACAGAAAGTAGATTTGATTTTTGAAAGATATAAGCCGGGCGTCGTGTTCCATGCGGCAGCACATAAACATGTTCCTTTAATGGAACGAAATCCGGAAGAGGCCCTGAAAAATAATGTCATTGGCTCGCAAAATCTGGCAGAAGCAGCCGATAAAACAAGAGTAAAAACTTTTGTCTCAATCTCTACAGATAAGGCGGTTAATCCCACAAGCATTATGGGGGCATCCAAACGAACCGTTGAGCTTTTGATCCAAAGCCTGGATCGTCGTTCACAAACTAAATTTGTCGCTGTGCGCTTCGGTAATGTCTTAGGAAGTAACGGCAGCGTGATCCCGACGTTCAAGAGGCAGATCGCCAAAGGAGGTCCGGTAACGGTTACGCATCCGGATATGGTACGCTATTTTATGACGATCCCGGAAGCAGCGCAATTGGTCATTCAAGCAGGGGCGATGGCCAAGGGTGGGGAAATTTTTATTTTGGATATGGGAAAGCCGGTTAAGATTGTAGAACTGGCAAAAGATTTAATTCGCCTTTCCGGCTATGAACCGGATGTTGATATTAAGATCAAATTCACCGGGATCCGGCCGGGAGAAAAACTCTATGAGGAATTATTGACTGCTGAAGAAGGAATAACCTCAACCAAACACAGCCGAATTTTCATCGCAAAGCCGAGTGTTGTCGATGTTAAGGTTCTTGAAGAGCTGACACATATTATCCGGGAGCGCGGTAGTTATTTAACGCGTGAGGAAGTCATTCAATTATTGCAGACAGTTATACCAACCTTTCATAAGGAAACCGTTAAAGCCGCAGCCAATCAATGAAACGGAATACGGAGTACCAATCCACTTAAAGGAGAAGTTCCCCAAGGAGAAGTCCTGTTTGATGAGGGAGGAAATATAGAGAAATGATGAGTGTTAAGAATGTAATTACGGACGAAGATGTTGTTGCTCTAAACCTTAAAGAAAAAATACTAAAGCACGAAACGCAAATCGGAGTTATTGGTTTAGGGTATGTCGGGCTGCCTTTAGCTGTAGAAAAGTGTAAGGTCGGATTCCCGGTAATTGGTTTTGATATTAATCCGAAACGCGTCGCACGTGTGAATACGATGGACAACTACATTGGGGATGTTTTGGACGAAGATCTGCAAAATGTAGTGCGCAATGGTTTATTAGTGGCCACTACGGAATTCTCCCGCCTGGCGGAATGTGACGTGATTATTATTTGTGTTCCCACTCCCTTAACCACTACCCGCGATCCTGATATATCATATATCCAGTCAACGACAGAAACAATAGCCCGTTATTTGCGCCCGGGGCAGTTAATTACCTTGGAAAGCACTACCTATCCCGGGACCACGGAGGAAATAATTCTTCCCTTATTGGAAAAGACGGGACTCAAAGTAGGTAAGGATTTTTTCCTTGCTTTCTCACCGGAACGGGTTGATCCGGGCAACAAACGCTTTACCACGCAAAATACCTCGAAAGTGGTTGGCGGGGTAACCCCGGTTTGCTTGGAGATCGCCTATGCTCTTTATTCCCAAACGATTATTAATGTCGTTCCGGTATCTTCACCGGCCGCAGCGGAGCTGACCAAAGTCTTTGAAAACACCTACCGGGCAGTAAACATTGCTTTGGTAAACGAATTAATGATGCTTTGTGACCGCATGGGGCTGGACATTTGGGAAGTTGTCGAAGCCGCCGGAACAAAACCGTTTGGCATTCAAACCTTTTACCCGGGACCGGGCGTAGGGGGACACTGTATCCCAATCGATCCCTTCTACCTGACTTGGAAAGCACGGGAATATGATTTCCATACCCGTTTCATAGAACTGGCCGGAGAAATAAACGTTGAAGTATCCTACTACGTTGTAAATAGGGTTATTCGTGCTCTGAACAACGATCATAAGAGTTTAAAGGATACGAAAATTTTCGTTTTAGGCGTGGCCTACAAAAAAGACATCGATGATATCCGGGAATCACCGGCGCTGAAGATTATGGAGCTCTTGCGTAAACAAGGGGCAAATATCACCTATCATGACCCATTTATCCCAGTCATTGAGCCGCACGGCGGCAGTACTCTCCGCCTGGAAAGCTTGCCCTTAACAGATCAAGCACTCGCTGCTGCTGATTGTGTACTGATTCTCACCGACCATAGTAAGCTTGATTATGAGCGTGTAGTAGCTAATGCTCGACTCGTAGTGGATACGCGTAATGCCACGAAGAATGTCCTGAAAAATCTGGAGAAGGTAGTGAAAATTTAAAAGAAATGACTTGTGTCTTTCGCGTTAATTAATATTGAGGGGAATCGGCAGATTCCCCTTATACCTATTAAACGTATAAAAACATAAGAGTTTTAAACTTACAAAAAATAAACATTAAAATAATTAACATAAAAAATAATTAAACATAAAAATATTAAACTTAAGTGAATAAACA
>JBMNTM010000197.1:0-3446 GCA_050945735.1 Desulfosporosinus sp. | reverse complement strand
ACTTTCCTTTTTCAGTAATGAATATTCGGTATTGAATGACATAATTACCCTAATCTATCATACTTGGTATCCCTGCGTCGCCATAGACATAAAGTATGAAATTATGCCGAAAGTCCAGATGATCCGGAATTTTTTGAATTATGCTTTCCTTGGGTTGTTTAGAAACGAAAAAGCATTGTATAATCGGGTTATAAGCTGCGATTTAAGGCTAGAAGCGCAATTAACGCTTCTAGCTTTGTTTAAAACAACTCAAAGGATTTGTAGCCAGAAAAGGTGGATGAAAAACACATGAAAATCGTTGCAATTGGAGATTCAATTACCGAAGGGTTTCCTTTCACCAATCAGGAGTCTTGGGTCGAATTTTTAGCCCGGGAATTAAAATGCCAGATCCTAAACCAAGGGATCTGCGGGGATTCTACGGGCAGTATGCTCAGGCGGTTCCAACGGGATGTGCTTAGTTATGCTCCCAGTCATGTCATTATTCTTGGCGGGGCTAATGATGCCTACGAACAAATCGATCTGGAAAGTGTCAGCGCGAATTTTAAGGCAATGCATAAATCTTGCAGGCAAAATGGAATTATCCCGATTTTTGGGTTACCTACGCCATGTTTATTTCCTGAGGAAGAACAATACTTAGCTGAATATCGCGATTGGTTAAAAAAATATGCCGCTGAAAAAGAAATTATGGTTATCGATTTTTATTCCCCATTTTTGGACCGGATTGAAGCAGGTCAGTGGCCAGAGCTTTACGTTGATCATGCTCATCCGAGTGTCAAGGGTTATACGTTAATGGGCAAAGTGGCAATCGAATGCTTAAAAAGCTTAAAATAAAAGCGGCTAAAAGTATATCGATAGAATCTATTCGGCGTGGAACAGGAGCAGTCTGCTAAATATTGCTGAAAAGGGAAAGATTAAGGTGCCAAAATAGATGTTTGGTTTAAAGTGAAGGGAGTAGGGGCTTGAATTTTGAACAATTAACTAGCAAACAGCAATCTGAAAAGCGTGTTTTGGTAATGACCGCTGTCTTAGCTGAGAGGGATGCGGTGTTGCGTAGCTTGCATAGCGATCCAAGGTTTGATGTCTTGTTAGCGGGTGTTGGCCCGGTAGCCGCAGCAGTGAACACAGCCAAGGCGTTGGCAGCTGTCAGATATCGTTTGGTTATATGTGCAGGACTCGGCGGAGGCTTTTCCGGGAGAGCTGATACGGGTTCATGCGTAGTCGCCAATAAGATCGTAGCAGCTGACTTAGGAGCGGAGACAGCAGATGGTTTCTGCAGTTTAGATAAGCTGGGCTTTGGCTTTACCCAAATTCAGATTAATGCCGGCCTGGTGGACCGTATTACTGTGGCCCTTCAAGCAGCCGGGATACCCGTTAATACAGGCCCGGTACTCACTGTGTCAACAGCTACGGGTACGGCTGCGCGTGCTGCAGAACTTGTCGCAAGGATCCCGGGAGCTGCAGCCGAAGCTATGGAGGGGTATGGCGTTGGCTTTGCCGCACTTGATCGCGGTATACCTGTACTGGAAATTCGCGCTATCTCAAACCTTGTCGGTCCGCGTGAGCGGTCAACATGGCGCATCAAAGAGGCCCTCGAAGTTCTGGAAGCTGCCGCTGCAGTATTGACGGAGGTGTTATTTTGAAGATAGCAATTTCCCCTTGTCCCAATGATACGTTTGTTTTTCATGCTTGGGTACACGGACTAATACCTGATGCACCTCAGCCGGATGTAACCTATGCGGATATAGACATCACAAATACTTTGGCATCCGGCCACGATGGACCGGATGTTATTAAGATCTCGTACGCAGCATTACCGTGGGTCTCATCTGAGTATGCCTTGCTGCCATGTGGGGGCGCATTGGGTAAGGGCTGCGGGCCACTGCTCCTTACTTCGCAAAGAGCAGACAGCAGCATTGATCCAGCCGATCTATCAAGTAAACGGGTAGCGGTTCCGAGTAAACGATCAACTGCATACTTACTTTTCAGGTTATGGGCAGCTCAGCAAATGCCAAGGGGAGTGGGTGAAATAGTTGTTCTGCCGTTTAATGAAATTATGCCGGCTGTGCGTGACGGTCTGGTAGATGCCGGTCTTGTGATTCACGAGGCACGCTTCACGTATCCGCAATATGGGCTTACTCTCTTGGTGGATTTAGGTAGTTGGTGGGAAAAAGATACTAACCTGCCCATTCCCCTGGGAGCAATTATCGCGCGCCGGTCACTGGATCTATCGGCCATCACGCGCTGGATTCAGGCCTCAGTCAATTATGCCTGGGCCCATCTTGAGGAATCGAAGGAGTATATACTATACCACAGTCAAGAGTTATCCCCTGAAGTAACCAAAGCGCATATAAAACTTTATGTAAACGAGTTCACTGAAAATATTGGTGAAATAGGCTATCGAGCGGCAACATCCTTGCTGAGAAGGGCTACTCAGGAAGGGCTGGTACCGAAATTTAATTACCGCCAAGTTATGGGTAACTGTCTTAATTACTTGTCTACTGCTGACCCTTGATGAATGGAGGAGGCAACTATGTGTTTGTATTTTTTTGCATATGATTTTCACTCACACTATCGTTTGATTCTGGCAGCTAATAGGGATGAGTACCATAATCGACCAACTGAATCAGCTCATTTCTGGGCTTCTCACCCATTGGTTTTAGCGGGTAGGGATTTGGAAATGCAAGGAACCTGGATGGGCATTACACGCTCCGGGCGTTTTGCAGCACTTACAAACTATCGTGATCCTTCTTTACAGATAATGAATCCAAAATCCCGTGGGAAATTAGTGAGAAACTTCTTATGTTCTAATCAATCGCCGGAAAAGTACATACAAGAGGTTATCAATAAGCGGACACTCTATAATCCATTTAATATCTTAGTCGGTTTAGTCGGTGATGCATCAACATTATTATATTTTAACAAACAGTACGCAAAAGCCTTGGCACTTAAACCTGGAATTTATGGACTAAGTAATCGTTTCCTGGATACTCCTTGGCCAAAAGTTCAAAAAAGCAAACAAGCTTTAGCTAATTACTTAAAAAACAGGGCGTTAGTTGAACCTCAATATCTCTTTGAGATCTTAAAAGATACAGATCCTGCCCCAGACCATGAATTGCCCGACACTGGGATAGGTAAAGAAGCAGAAAAATTCTTGTCACCAATCTTTATCAAAGGGGTCAATTACGGTACCAAATCTTCTACAGTACTATTAATAGATCGAAATAATCATGTGATATTCAAGGAAAAGAGTTATATACCGGGTCAGAAACAGTGTGTTGAAGTAGACTATGAGTTTGATATCAGTAATAAGTAAAAAAGAGCGGACGAAATCTAATAGATTCATTTATCTTATAGGTTCATTTATATTAATTTGGATAATCCAAAATTGATTCCACTGCAAAAACCCCAAAAATATTGTAAAACAGCAGGATAAACCACTGTGAATA
>JBMNTM010000196.1:0-3494 GCA_050945735.1 Desulfosporosinus sp. | reverse complement strand
ACAATTATGGATACTTTTTTGAATGCAATTCCACCGTCCCTAAAACAGCGATTGCTTCTTGTCGCCTGACATTGCTGTTTAACTAAGGGTTTGCTTTATATTTATTGGTGGGAAAGTTGAGTTATTAACTTATCACTAAACGGGGATTCCGTACAATCAGTAATCTCATGTTCCCAGGTGACAGGGGTGGCAAGTCTTCATCTTCCAGAATTTTACTCCATCCTTCCACTTGCTTGTTGATAAGCTGTTTTCCTTTAGACAAAAAAGCGAGTACTTTTTTAGACTGTACTACCTGGGAAAAGCCCAGGATTAATGCTCTTTCAATCATTTTGCTTTGTAGCCTGGTATAAACGTGGAATATTTCCAAGGCATTCATGGGCCGTTTATCCCCGAGTAACCCGGCAAAAATGGTTTCTTGCTGAACATATTCCACCCGATCCGGCACTGGGATATTCGGTGGTTTAAACCATAAACCTTTACGTAGCATTGTTTCACTGGCTCGGTTAAATAAATCTTGAGACTCATCGATACAAGCCTGGTAGTATTCTTTGATATCTGCACGAACCGCCTTGCTTAAGCCCATCAGAGATTCGACCAATTCAAAATTGATTAATCCCTGGATATAAACTAACATGAACCCATCGGAATAAAGTCGTCTGGCGTTTGGTTCCACATCCTCATCATTAAAGGCTTGTAGAATAGGGAACCCAACCGTGTTAAAAATTTGAGTAAGCTTATTTAAACGAGTATTCTTGATTTGTAGGGCAAAGTTCAATACGCCGCGAATTTCCGGGTCTTGTGCTTTGGCTGCGTAATATTGCAGCTGGCATTTGGAGGCTGAATTATATAAATACATCTCCCACAGGTGCCCCATCTCGGCAGCGGTTAAGCGTTCATCATTCGGACCGTCTTTGATGGTATTAAAAGGGATGGGTTGTTCAGTGACATTAGAAATACCAGGTTGAACTTTTTCCATGTTAACCTCCATTTTAATTTGTTTTAAAATCTATAATCATCCGCTAATGTTTAGAGTCTCTAAGCTTTTTGCGGTTTGCTGCCTGAGGAATCTTTTCCATCCAACCATTATGCATCAGCAATGCCATAGCGTCTTTTGCTAAAGAAGTATTTTCGTTAAGAGATTTATGCAAGGCAGTTAAAATATCAGCGCGGGTGCAACTCGCCATAGCTATCCCATAACCGGTAAGTGAATACTTAATAATTCCTAAGATATGAAACGTGATCAGTTTATCGGAAAAGGGTGATTCTGTTGAATCCGTTAATTCATGAACTAAGCTCATCGGCAGAGGTAAATCTTCATCCCGTAAAATTTGAGTCGAACGGCGGATCTGTTCATCCATGATTTTTTTACACCGGACTAAGAAATCCTGGACTTTCCGGGATTGGACTACCTGCATAAACCCAATGACAATAGGCTTTTGAAGCATCTTTACTTCCAGGCCGGCGAATACCTGGGCGATTTCCAAGCCGTTGATCGGTTGTTTGTCGCCAAATAGACTTTTGAATAAGCTACGGTCGGAATGAATAAAATCGATTCTATCCGGAATAGGGATATAGGCCTCTTTGGAGAAAAAGCCTTTCTTAATAAGAATCTCATCTGCCTTTTTATGCAAATCCTGTATTTCATCAATACACTGATGGGCAAATTGCCGTACATCCGGGCGGTTAGAGCCGATTAAGGTATTAAAGTATTTTATCGCTCCGTACTTGTTGATGTATCTAAGATAGGCGAGCATAAATTGATCAGAAAACAACTTTTTTGCATTTGGCTCAACATCAGCATCGGGTAAAACCATGGGGAATCGGGAAACCTACGGAATTTAACATTTGCGTATATGCGTTAAGATGATTTAGCGATAACTGTAAAGCATATTCCAGGATAGAGCGAATTTGCGGATCTTGGGTGGAAGCTACAAAATATTGGAGCAGACATATGGCAGAACTATCCGCCATATACCCTTCCCAAAGCTGGCCCTGTTCAAAAGCGGATAGTCTCTCATCACTGAGGGCTTGGGCAGCGCTATAAGAAATGGACTGCTGTTTTCCTGGATTAAAGTCCTGTTGCTGGGTTTCCATATTTGACCTCCAATATTATTATTTCAGATGTTTATTTTAGCCAAACTTAATTATATTTATCAGGAAATAAGTATATTTGTTGGCTTTATGAGTCTAATATGCTGCAGGCAGTTTAAAATATAAAGTTATACTAACTCCAATGATAGCAGCCATTAGCCATGCCGCAGGGGCAAACTTCTGATGGATTATAAGCAGAGGGAATATCAGACAGTCAAAGATTAGAGAATATCCCAAGTTCCAGCCATTCAAGTGCTGCATGTAGTTATATTTGAGCCCTATGAACTCCAAAACAAAATATAAACCCACCCAGATCACAATGTATACAACCTTCCTCCAAGACCTTAATTTATTGTATATCGGAATAAAGAGAAGAACTGTGCACGGATAGATTATTAGTACAATTATCAAGGTTGATAGAGTTCCTGTAAGAAATATTTTTGCGGTATACTGCCATAATGGTTTAGCAGAAGATACATAAAGATAGAGAAAGTCCCCTGCGATCAGAAAAAGCATTGTTGGATAATAAAGCCGCCAATTTTTACAGTCTCCCCATTTGTAACACGCGAGAACAAAAAGACAAGCTAATAGGAGAATCATTACAATATATCCTTTCAGAGTTACTTTCAATTATGTGCAATGTTGAAAAACTTTCCGAAGCCGAGTTGACCAGAAATGGGTAGATTGTATTAAAAATTGGTCGTCATGGGAAAGTAATCTATTTATTGCGAATTTAATATTTCCTATATAAAGGAATTTCAATCACTAGAATGCGTTCTATATTTATTAGCATGATCTTCATCACGGCAGCATGATTTTCAGCACGGCCATTTATCACAGGAGTTTTGTCGCGCTTGCTTGGATGTCCGGAGGTATTAACACGTGCCGGACTTTATCATTTGTATGTTTCACCAGACAGTAAATTTGTATGGTATAGTATACTTAATTTTCGCTGTCACCGTTTTTTTATCATTATTTGAATCTGGGCGGTTATTATCCACACTGGCATGGGTTTTTAATTTATAAGTTTTCCTATTGTATTTAATGGTTTTACCTACAGTACATTTCACGCTCGCTCACCTCATAATTATTATTGTCCAATATTTGTAACGTTAAGCAGAAGAAAATTTACAAACAAATGCACTAAGTTCGGAAAAATATTAAGGACAGCCAATACGGCTGCCCTGTTATAAAACAAAGAGAACATTCTTGGGATAGTAAAAGTAAGTATAGTATAAAAAGCAGTACATAGGAAATATTAAACAATGAATAAATTAACAAGGAGCATTCCTGTAATGCTTAACAGAGGTCTTTGAAAAAAGAGACGCCAGTCAATTACAATTGAATTGTGCTGATCCCAGTCAAAGAAAGGCACAAGACAAAAGATTGAGGAGGCGTCCCTA
>JBMNTM010000195.1:0-3540 GCA_050945735.1 Desulfosporosinus sp. | reverse complement strand
CAGGATTTGCTCATCGGTAAATCCAGAGATAATGAAGCATTGATTTGTCAACTACAGAACTGGATCGGCGAATTGCCCAGTTATATCAAGGCTTTATTCGCACAACCGAGGTGCGAAAGTTGAGTTAACAATTATTTATACCACATAAAAAGATAAAAAGATAATTTGAATATCATTCTCTTGATCCTTGGGATAGGAGTAGGATATTTTCTCTAGTATGAACTACTTTTGTCTATTTTATATTTTATGCTGCCTGCGTTTTTAAGGCTGCCATCTTATTAATATCACCAATTACTCATTACGCAAGCTATCATAAGCGCGGGTAAAAGGGATAACCAGGTTGCCGTAAATACCAATTGACTACAGTGAACAATGTCAGACGCATGCATAGGATAAAGTGCATCTCCCATCTTCGCACGGTAATGTGGCTGACCATGATAAACAGTGATTCCGCCTAGACGAACACCTAGTAACCCGGCAACTACACTTTCCGGATTACCACTGTTTGGACTGGGATGACCTGAGGCATCACGCTTCCAGATTCGATAAGCCTGACCAACCGGCAGGCGTCTCAACCAACCTGCTAGCAACAAGAGAGGGACAGCTAAGCGGGCCGGCAGATAATTTGCCCAATCATCCGTTCGTGCCGGGAACCAGCCAAAATCCTCATAGCGCTCATTTCGGTAACCGACCATCGAATCCAATGTGCTGATTGCTTTGAAAGCCATGGCTAGGGGGGCTCCTCCTAGAGCCGCATAGAAAAGTGGAGACAAGATACCATCGACGAAGTTCTCAGCGAGGGTTTCAAGCGTTCCTCTAACAATCTCTTCTTCTTTAAGATTATCCGTATCGCGGCTAACCAACCAGGAAAGCCGCAGACGTGCCTCACTCAATTCACCGTATTCCAAAGGCTGCAAAACACTCTGTCCCGCCTCTAACAGCGATTTACCGGCCAAAGTAGTAAAAATTAAATAGGCACTTACGCCGACACCCAATAAAGGATGAAGTGCATGTGCTCCCCAAACCATAGCCCAAGTAAGCAGATAACTTCCTCCTACCACAAGGAAGGTTAACAGGACTCCTCTTAGGCGGCGCGCCTCTGGAGAGCCTTGATTTAAATAGCTTTCTAAAAAAGCAATTAGCTTGCCGATTCCCACAACAGGATGGGGCCAGCGGCGGGGATCGCCGATCACTTGGTCAAGCAGAAATCCGATTAGTATAGTATAGACCATCAAAGCATCGTATCCTTTGGCCCTGCTTTAGAGTCTAATCCCATTATCGTACGCACACGTTCAATATCCACACTTTGGCGGACAATATCTGCTAATTCATTAAACGCCGATTCCCGAAGTGCCGCTTGAGAAAGTGTCGATTTTACCGGCCTGACCCGTTTTCTGCGCTGCCAAAGCCAATCTAAAAGTGCCGTCCGCAGATTGTCATTGTCAAAAAGCCCATGTAAGTAAGTTCCGTAGGCTTTGCCCAACTGCAAACCATCCGCATAGGATACTCCATTTGATGTCAGGTTAAAAAGCGGCGACTGTCCCTCGTCTATCCGGGAGCGACCCATATGAATCTCATAGCCGGCGACTGTTTCTCCGCTGCAAGTTGAAAAAAAGCAGTGCTTGGAAAGAACCGTTCCCTTGCTCTGGACGGTATGTTTCTGGGGATAAAACTCCGTCACCATAGGAAAAATTGCCAGCCCGTTCATCTCTTCAGGCTCTGATTCAGAATGCAGGGGATCCATCACTGAGCGCCCCATCATCTGATACCCTGCGCCAATCCCTATTAAAGGGACTTCTTGCTCACTAAGCTTTTGAATCAGTGCCCCTAAACCGCTCTCCTGAAGAAAACGCAAATCGGCCAAAGTATTATTACTGCCTGGCAGTATAACAAGATCCGGATTTCCTAATTTGGCTGCCTCAGTTACATAGCGTAACGAAACATCCGCTTCCTCCTGAAGAACATCAAAGTCCGTAAAGTTAGAAATATACGGAAAACGAACCACCACAATGTCCAGCTGTTCGGGAGAAGAAATGGAGGGTTTCTCCTTAACCTCCTTGAGTGCGACGGAATCTTCATCCGGAATACGGATATTAAAATAAGGAACAACCCCAACCACGGGAATGCCTGTTCTTTCTTCAATAAAGTCCAAAGCCGGTTGGAGAAGGGCCAATTCGCCGCGAAACTTATTAAAAATAATTCCTTTAATCAGCGCCCGTTCGGCGGGTTCTACTAACTCCAAGGTCCCCACCACAGAAGCCAAAGCCCCGCCGCGGTCAATGTCTGCTGCCAGCAACACCGGTGAATTGGCCTCCAGGGCTACTCGCATATTAACAATGTCATTTGATTTAAGATTAACTTCGGCTGGGCTCCCCGCCCCTTCAATAATTACGATCTCGAAATCGTGGAGAAGCTTAGATAGCGCATCTTGCACATAAGGCCAAGTCATGCGTTGATATTCGCCGTGATAACGAAGGGCTGTCACATTCCCCTGCGATTGGCCCATGATCACTACTTGGGAACCGGTGGGACCACTTGGTTTCAGTAAAATCGGATTCATATGTACGTCAGGCTCAACTCCGGCAGCTTGCGACTGAACCACCTGTGCTCTCCCCATCTCTCCGCCTGTTGCCGTTACAAAAGAGTTCAGGGCCATATTCTGTGCTTTAAATGGACAAACCTTGTACCCTTCCTGATAAAATATCCTACAAAACGCCGCAGCCAGTACGCTTTTCCCAACACTGGAAGAAGTCCCCTGGATCATAAGTTTTGCTGCTGATTTTTGATTAGGAGACAAATTGATTTACCTCTTTTCCAATAACTCTGATTTTTGATTTTATTGATCATCTTTTATTGATCATCCGTTGCCCCACCATCGCCGAACACGGGTATAGCATCTCCCAAGAATGTCGGCTGCGGTTTTAAGACCTTTGCCCATAAAAAATCCTTATTCCGAGCGGCTACCTCTCTTAATTCATACATTGCCATAGCTTGTCCATAGTCATGTCTGTCTGAGGGAACTCCATAGGCTTCAAGGCCCAAAGACCGCGCAACAAAAACCGCTCGCATCAGGTGATACTCTTGGGTTACGACAATTACACTCTCAGCCTGGAATATATCCCTTGCTCTATACAGGCTTTCATAAGTGCTAAAACCCGCGTGATCCATAAATACGTCCTGACCCGGCACCCCTTTATCCTTTAGGAAGCTCTTCATGGCATTTACCTCGTCATAATCCTTTTGCCCGTGGTCCCCGCTTACCAATATTTTAGGGGCCTTGCCGCTCTGATAAAGTTCATATCCAACGGTCAAGCGATCGGTAAGCATGGATGATGTGGTTCCATCCGGAAAAACGTATGCTCCCAATACAAGAACCGTATCGACCTTCGGTACATTATTGATATCGAGAATATACTTGGTGCCAACCTGCTTCACATGGCTGTTGATTAAAATAATACAGCCAATTAGGGGATGCTGAACAACCCCTTGAGATTTAGTTCATAACAGGTCTGGCTTGTTTAAACGAGCCTTGTAGCTTTC